>NZ_VWWK01000134.1:0-20344 GCF_011753035.1 Burkholderia sp. Ax-1720
CGCGCTTCGGCGACGGCCGCGGCTACAGCACGGCGCACCTGCTGCGCAATCGCCACGGCTGGACCGGCGAGCTGCGCGCGATCGGCGACGTGCTGCGCGACCAGCTGAACTACATGTCGCGCTGCGGTTTCGACGCCTTCGCGGTGCGCGCCGATCGCGACCCGCATGATGCGCTGAACGCCTTCACGGAGTTCTCGGAACGCTACCAGGGCGCGGTGGACGACGCTGTACCGCTGTTCCGCCGCCGCGCCGCCTCGGCACAGGTGAACGCATGAGCGAGCTCCTCACGCCCGAGCTGAGCGCCAAGGTCGAGCGGCTCGACGCGCTGCTCGCCTCGATCGCGGCGAGCCATGCGCGCGTGAAGTTCGCCAGCAGCCTCGCGGCCGAGGACATGCTGGTGACCCACGCGATCCTCTCCAAGGGCCACGCGATCGGCATCTTCTCGCTGAACACGGGTCGCCTGCATGCCGAGACGCTCGGCATGATCGACCGCGTGCGCGAGCGCTACGGCTACGAGATCGAGCAGTTCCATCCGCAGCAGGACGCGATCGACCAGTACGTCGCCGAGCACGGCCTGAACGCCTTCTACGAAAGCGTCGAGCTGCGCAAGTCCTGCTGCCATATCCGCAAGGTCGAGCCGCTCAACCGCGCGCTGTCGGAGGTGGATGCCTGGGTGACCGGCCAGCGCCGCGAGCAGTCGGTGACGCGCGCCGAGCTGCACGAGCAGGAGCAGGACGAGGCACGCGGCATCGCCAAGTACAACCCGCTGGCGGACTGGACCGAGGCCGAGGTCTGGGCCTACCTGAAGGCCTTCGAGGTGCCGGTCAATCCGCTGCACGCGCGCGGCTACCCGAGCATCGGCTGCGAGCCCTGCACGCGGGCGATCCGCCCCGGCGAGGACAGCCGCGCCGGACGCTGGTGGTGGGAGTCGCGCGACACCAAGGAATGCGGCCTGCACATCACGGTCGCGCCGGTGTCGGAGCTGCCGCAGCGGCCGGTGAGCGCCTGAGGCGCCGCAGCCCGACCCAAGCAACGAAAGCAATCGCGCCGCCCGCCACGACGGGCGGCCAGCAACCCAGTAAGGACTGACATCATGAGCACGACGCTCGAACAATCCGCCTTCGCATCGCCGGCCGGCACCGCCAGCCGGATGGGCCACCTCGACTGGCTCGAGGCCGAGTCGATCCACATCCTGCGCGAACTGGTGGCCGAATGCAGCAAGCCGGCCCTGCTGTTCTCGGGCGGCAAGGATTCGGTCGTCGTGCTGCATCTCGCGCTGAAGGCCTTCGGCCTGGGCCCGGATCGCCAGACCTCGCTGCCGTTCCCGCTGGTGCATATCGACACCGGCCACAACTACGACGAGGTGATCGACTTCCGCGATCGCCGCGCCAAGGAAATCGGCGCCGAGCTGGTGGTCGGCCACGTCGAGGATTCGATCAAGCGCGGCACCGTGGTGCTGCGCCGCGAAACCGATTCGCGCAATGCCGCGCAGGCCGTCACCCTGCTGGAAACCATCGAGCAACACGGTTACACCGCGATGATCGGCGGCGCGCGCCGCGACGAGGAAAAGGCCCGCGCCAAGGAGCGCATCTTCTCGTTCCGCGACGAGTTCGGCCAATGGGATCCGAAGGCCCAGCGCCCGGAACTCTGGAGCCTCTACAATGCGCGCCTGCACAAGGGCGAGCACCTGCGCGTGTTCCCGATCTCGAACTGGACCGAGCTCGACGTCTGGCAATACATCGCGCGCGAGCAGCTCGAACTGCCCTCGATCTACTACGCGCACCAGCGCGAGATCGTGCGCCGTAACGGCCTGCTGGTGCCGGTCACGCCGCTCACGCCGATGCGCGAGGGCGAGGTGAGCGAAACCGCCCAGGTGCGCTTCCGCACGGTCGGCGACATCTCCTGCACCTGCCCGGTGGAGAGCGATGCCGACGACGTCGAGAAGATCATCGCCGAGACCGCGGTGACCGAGATCACCGAGCGCGGCGCCACGCGGATGGACGACCAGACCTCCGAGGCCGCGATGGAACAGCGCAAGAAGCAAGGTTATTTCTGAAGCACGCGAGGACACAGACATCATGAGCATCATCGAGAACCACGAAGACCTCGGCGTGTTGCGCTTCATCACGGCGGGCAGCGTCGACGACGGCAAGAGCACGCTGATCGGCCGCCTGCTGTACGACAGCAAGGCCGTGCTGTCGGACCAGTTGTCCGCGCTGTCGCGCGCCAAGAACAAGCGCACCGTCGGCGACGAGCTCGACCTCGCGCTGCTGACCGACGGCCTGGAAGCCGAGCGCGAGCAGGGCATCACGATCGACGTGGCCTACCGCTACTTCGCCACCGCCAAGCGCAAGTTCATCATCGCCGACACGCCGGGCCACGAGCAGTACACGCGCAACATGGTGACCGGCGCCTCCACCGCGCACGCGGCCATCATCCTGGTGGACGCCACGCGCGTCACGGTCGAGGGCGGCGTCACGCAATTGCTGCCGCAGACCAAGCGCCACAGCGCGATCGTCAAGCTGCTCGGCCTGCAGCACGTGATCGTCGCGATCAACAAGATGGACCTGGTCGAGTATTCGGAAGCGACCTTCAACCTGATCCGCGATGCCTACGTCGTGCTCGCGCAGCAGCTCGGCCTGGAGGGCGTGCGCTTCGTGCCGGTGTCGGCCCTGAAGGGTGACAACATCGTCACGCTGTCGGACAGCATGCCCTGGTACGCCGGCGAGCCGCTGCTCGACGTGCTGGAGACGCTGCCGGTGGCGATCGACGGCGGCGAGGCGCTGCGCTTCCCGGTGCAGTGGGTGGCGCGCCAGGACGGCAGCTCGGCCGACGATTTCCGCGGCTACATGGGCCGCGTCGAGGCGGGCGAGGTGAAGGTGGGCGACGAGATCGCGGTGCTGCCCTCGGGCCGCACGGCGACCGTGGCCGAGATCGTCGCGCCGGTGCCGGGCGGCACGGCTGCGGTAGAATCCGCCTTCGCGGGGCAGACCGTCACGATCCGCCTCGCCGAGGACGTCGACGTCTCGCGCGGCGACGTGTTCGTGCCGAACGCGCAGCGCATCGAGCCGGCCAAAAAGCTGGAAGCCGATCTCTGCTGGTTCGACGAAACCCCGCTGTCCCCGCAACGCAAGTATCTGCTCAAGCAGACCACCAACACGGTGTTCACCAAGATCGGCGCGGTCAAGCAGGTGCTGGACGTGCATACGCTGTCGCACGCCAGCGACCGCCAGGACCTGAAGATGAACGACATCGGCCGGGTGGCGCTGACGCTGCAGAAGCCGATCGTCTGCGACACCTACGATGCGCATCCGGGCACGGGCGCATTCGTGCTGATCGACGAGGCGACCCATCACACGGTCGCCGCCGGGATGATTCGCGCCTACTCGGCGTGAGTCCGGCGCCGTCGGCCGCATGTGTCGCGGCCGACGGCGTTTTACCAATGAAAGGCTTATGGGCAAGGTGTATCTGATTGGCGCCGGACCCGGCGCGGCCGACCTGATCACGGTGCGCGGCGCGCGCCTGCTGGGCCAGGCCGAAGTGGTGCTGCACGACGCGCTGATCGAGCCGGCGATGCTCGATTACGCGCCGAACGCGCGCCGCATCGCGGTCGGCAAGCGCTGCGGCCAGCGCTCCACGGCGCAGCAGTTCATCAACAAGCAGATCATCGACGCGGCGCGCGAGCACGCGGTGGTGGTGCGCCTGAAGGGCGGCGATCCGATGCTGTTCGGCCGAGCCGACGAGGAGATGCGCGCGCTCGAGGCGGCCGGCATCGACTACGAGGTGGTGCCGGGCATCACCGCGGCGCTGGCGAGTGCCGCCGCGCTCAAGCGCTCGCTGACGCTGCGCGGCGTGTCGCGCAGCGTGGCCTTCGCCACCCAGAGCCGGGCGCCCGGCAGCGATGAGATTCGCGAGCAGGTGCAGGCCGATTCGCTGGTCTTCTATATGGGCCGCGACAGCGCGCCCGGCATTGCGCAGCAATTGATCGACGCAGGGCGAGCGGGCGACACGCCGGTGGCGATCGTCGAGGCCTGCAGCACGCCGCGCGAGCGCAGCCTGGCGCTGACGCTGGCGCGCATGGCGGCGGGCGAGGCGCAGGCCTGGCTCGATCCTTCGCAGCCGAGCCTGTTGATGATCGGCGCGGCCTTCGCGGAACGCGCGGGAGCGGTGGAGCCGGGTAGCGAGGAAGCTGCCGGGCAGCCGGCCGGCAAGGGCGAGGTCCGCAACGCGGCCTGAGCTGCTGGTCGGCGGCGAAGCGCTCGCCAGGACAACCCATCAGTCGATACGAAGCAACGCCGGCCCTCGGGCCGGCGTTTCGCATTTCAGCGGCAAATTCCCCGCACCATGAACAACGCCGGCGCGAGGCCGGCGTTTCGCGGCGTTTCGTATTCCAGCGAGCGGGAGCGCATCCCGGTCGAGGTTCAGTCGCCCGCTTGCTGCAGGCAGTATGTCGCGATCGCGTCGAGCACCGAATCGTCCTCGCCGATCGCCGTGGCGCAGCGGATATCCACGCCGGGATGCGCCGCGCGGCAGGCCTCGACGATCTCGGGCAGGTCGCGCCGCACATGGCCGCCCTGGCCGACGAACACCGGCACGATGGTGACGGTCGCGCAGCCGGCCGTGACATGGGCGGCCACCGCGTCCTCGAGCTCGGGCGGCATCAGTTCGAGAAAGGCCAGCGCGACGGGGCCGCTGGTGTGGCTGGCGCGCACGCGCTCGGCCAGCCGCTCGAACGGCTCCATCCAGCGCGGGTCGCGCGAACCGTGTCCGAACAGGATGATCCCGTGTCTGCTCATCTTCCCTCCGTGGTGATCAGTGGCTCAGTGCCGGTCGACCCACTTGAGCCCGAACAGGCCGAGCGCGAGATAGATCAGGCCGGGTAGCGCCGCGGTCAGCGGCGCGGGCCAGGTATTGAGCGTGCCGATATGCGAGAACAGCGTGTTGAAGAGCTGGAAGCTCATGCCGAGCATGATGCCGCCGAACACCTTCACGCCGACCACGCCGGCGCGCGTGTGCAGGTACGCGAACGGCAGCGACAGCACCAGCATCACGAACACCGCGAACGGGTAGAGCAGCTTGCGCCACAGCGCGATGTCGTAGCGCTGCGTGTCCTGCTGGTTCTCGCGCAGATGCTGGATGTAGCGGAACAGGTTGAAGATCGACATGCGTTCCGGCGACACCAGCAGCACCGAGAGGATCTGCGGCGTGAGGTCCGAGCGCAGCGAATACTGCGGCATGCTCACCTGCTCGGAGCGATAGACCGGGTTCAGCGCATCCTTGGGCGTGTTCGGCGCCGGCACGATCGGCGAGAGCTGGGTGTCGGTCACGTCGGTCAGCAGCCAGTGGCCCGGCGGCGCGTAGCGGCCCGACTTGGCGATGCGCACGTTCTGCAGCTGGAACTTCGAGTCGAACTCGTAGATCCGCACGTTGCTGATGGTCGAATCGGGCGAGAGCGTGCCGACGTTGACGAAGCGCGTGACGGGCTCGCCGTTGTCGCGCGCCGTCAGCGTGTCCTTGACCCACACGCCCGACTGGAAGTTCGACGACACCGAGGAGCCGAGCGCCTCGAGCCGCACGCGCTCGGAGAGCTGGTCGGTGTAGGGGCCGATGAACTCGCCGATCAGGTAGGTGACGATCACCAGCGGCACGCCGATCTTCAGCAGCGAGCGCAGCGCCCGGTTGGTGGCCAGGCCCGAGACGCGGAAGATGGTGAATTCCGAGTTGGCGGCCATCTGCGCGAACACGTAGATGGCGCTGATCAGGGTGGCGACCGGGATGATCTCGTAGAAGCGCGAGGGCGTCTGCAGGCCCACGCGCAGCACCGCGTAGCCGAAGTTGTAGCTGCCGTGGCCGACCGAGTTCAGCTCGCTGATCAGGTCGAAGAAGAAGAACAGCCCCGAGAACGCGAACAGCACGAACACGAAGGTCAGGTAGATCTGGCGCGCGAAATACTTTTCGTAGAGCCGCATCGGTCAGGCTCCCCGGCGGAACGTGGCGCGCGAGATCAGCGGCCGGTTGCGCACGCGCATCCAGAACAGGAAGGCGACGATGCCGGCCACCACCAGGTGCAGCACCACCAGGCCCACGCCGAACGGGATCTTGCCGCGCTCGATCTGCGACTGCATCACGTTGAGCAGGTTCGAATACGTCAGATAGATCAGCACGGCCATCACGAGGTTCACGGTGCGGCCGCGCCGCGGGTTCTGGTAGGCCAGCGGGATCGCGAGAATCATCAGATTGATCGCGATCAGCGGCAGTCCGACGCGCCAGGCGAATTCGGCGAGGTTCTCGTCGGTCGGATCGCGCAGCAGGTCCAGCGTCGGGGTGCTGGTGGTGGTCGGCTGGGTGACCACCTGCTTGCTCTGGATCTTCACGCCGTAGCGCTCGAACTGCATGATCTTGAAGTTCGGCTGGCCGGGCACGCCGTCGTAGCGGCGGCCGTTCTCCAGCACGATGAAGCGGTCGCCGTTCTGGGCGGTCTCGGTATGGCCGGTCTGCGACACCACCACGTTGACCTTGCCCTGCTCGGTGGTGGTGACGAACACGTTCTGCACGGCGGCCTGGTCGGCCGACATCTTCTCGATGAAGAACACGCGGTTGGTGGACGGCGACTCGCGGAACTGGCCCGGCGCGAGCAGCGAGACCTCGTCGCGCTGCTGGAAGCGCGCCTTGATCAGCTTGCTCTGCTGGTTCGACCAGGGCCAGCCGACGAAGGCGAAGAAGGCGATCAGCAGGATGATGGGCGTGGCGAACACGCCGATCGGCTTGATCAGGCGCGTCAGGCTCACGCCGGAGGCGAGCCAGACCACCATTTCGGAGTCCTTGTACCAGCGCGTGAGCACGAACAGGATCGACACGAAGAGGGTGCCGACCAGGATCATCGCGAGATAGCCGATCACGGTGAGGCCGATCAGCACGAGCACGTCCTTCGGGCTGACCTGACCGGACGCTGCGTAGCCGACGATGCGGATCATCATCGACGTCAGCATGATCGTGAGCAGCACCATGAAGACAGCGCCGGCGGTGTACGCAAGCTCGCGCTGGAGGGAGCGTTCGAAGATCATGTTTGAGGCGAAGAGGGCGGGGAGGGATACAGCGCGCCGCCACAGGAAAAATAGCGGATAATTGCGGCTTTCACCCACATAGCCCAGATTTTATCCGAGGACAAGCGCGATGGACTTTAGCATAAAAGGCTTTGATTGGAGCAAAGGTGCGTCCAAGGGCTTCCTGACCGGCAAGTCCGACTGCGTGGTGGTCGGCGTGTTCGAGTCGCAGACGCTGTCCGGCGCCGCGCTCGACATCGATGAAGCCGTCAAGGGCCTGGTGTCGCGCCTGGTCAAGGCCGGCGACATGGACGGCAAGCTCGGCAAGACGCTGTTCCTGCACGAGGTCGAGGGCATCGGCGCCTCCCGCGTGCTGCTGGTCGGCCTCGGCAAGCAGGACGGCTTCGGCCAGAAGGCCTACCAGGAAGCCGCGCGTGCCGCCTGGCGCGCGCTGCTGGCCACCAAGGTCGGCCAGGTCACCTTCACGCTGGCGCAACTGCCGGTGGCCGAGCGCGGCGCCGAGTGGAGCGTGCGCGCCGCGATCCTCGCGCTGCGCGGCGAGACCTACCGCTTCACGCAGATGAAGAGCAAGGCCGAACCGGCTCCCGCCACGCTCAAGCGCGTGGTGTTCAGCGTCGATCCGGCCGACGAGAAGGCCGCCAAGCAGGCCGCCAAGCAGGCCGTGGCGATCGCCAACGGCATGGATCTCACGCGCGACCTGGGCAACCTGCCCGGCAACGTCTGCACCCCCACCTATCTCGCCAATACCGCCAGGCAGCTGGCCAAGGACTGGGGCCTGAAGGCCGAGGTGCTCGGCCTCAAGCAGATCCAGGCGCTCAAGATGGGCTCCTTCCTGTCGGTCACGCGCGGCTCGGTCGAGCCGCCGCAGTTCATCGTGCTGCACTACCAGGGCGCCGCCGCCAAGGTCGCGCCGATCGTGCTGGTCGGCAAGGGCATCACCTTCGACACCGGCGGCATCTCGCTGAAGCCGGGCGAGGGCATGGACGAGATGAAGTACGACATGTGCGGCGCCGGCTCGGTGCTGGGCACCATGCGCGCGCTCGCCGAGATGGAGTTGAAGCTCAACGTGGTGGCGATCGTGCCGACCTGCGAGAACATGCCCTCGGGCCAGGCCACCAAGCCGGGCGACATCGTCACCAGCATGAAGGGCCTGACGATCGAGGTGCTGAACACCGACGCCGAAGGCCGCCTGATCCTCTGCGACGCGCTGACCTACGCCGAGCGCTTCAAGCCGGCCGCGGTGATCGACGTGGCGACCCTGACGGGCGCCTGCGTGATCGCGCTGGGCCACCACAACAGCGGCCTGTTCTCGAAGGACGACGCGCTGGCCGGCGAGCTGCTCGATGCTTCCCGCGAAGCGGGCGATCCGGCCTGGCGCCTGCCGCTCGACGACGAGTACCAGGACCTGCTGAAGTCGAACTTCGCGGACCTGGCCAACATCGGCGGCCGTCCGGGCGGCAGCATCACGGCGGCCTGCTTCCTGGCGCGTTTCGCGGAAAGCTATCCGTGGGCGCACCTGGACATCGCCGGCACGGCCTGGAAGAGCGGTGCCGCCAAGGGCGCCACCGGCCGTCCGGTGCCGCTGCTCTCGCAGTTCCTGATCGACCGCGCCGGCGCGTGAGCGCAAGGCCGGGAGAGGCAGGCATGACGCGGCGGGACGCCCGATGACACGAATCGATTTCCATTCGAACGTCGGCGACTCGCTCGCGTATGCGTGCCGGCTGCTGCGCAAGGCCTACCTGGCCGGCCAGGCCGTGGTGGTCTGCGCCGAGCCGGCGCGGCTGCGCACGCTCGACGAGCGGCTGTGGACCTTCTCGCCGCTCGATTTCATTCCCCATTGCTCGGTCGACAGCCCGCAGGCCGCGCAGACGCCGATCGTGCTGACCACCGATCTGTCGCGCGCCCCGCACGACGGCGTGCTGCTCAATCTCGGCGCCGAGGTGCCCGCGCAGTTCGCGCGCTTCGCCCGGCTGCTCGAGGTGGTCGGCAACGCGCCCGAGGAACTGGCGGCCGGCCGCGATCGCTACCGCTTCTACCGCGACCGCGGCTACGCGCTGAACAACTACAAGCAAGGCGGCTAGTCGCGCCTGGAGCCAACATGCCCGACGCCCACAACGAGTTCGACATTCCCGTGCTGACCGACGTGCTGGTGCCCGGCAAGTCCGTGCTCGCACGTCGTCCCTGGCAGGCCGCCGATGCGGCGCCGCCGCATGCCACCGACCTGCCCGAGTTGCCGCCGGAGGTGCCGCCCGAGCTGGCGGCTTCGGGCCTGCCGACGCTCGGCGGGGGCGCGGGCTTGTCCACCGCGTATGGCGCGCCGGCCGGAGCCGGGGCCGATGCGCTGCCGGCTTCGCACCTGGCGGCGGGCGAGCCGGCCGCGCTTGCACCACGAGGACTGGTTTCCTCGCCGGCGACGGCGCAGGGCGCCGAGGCGCCGGCGGAGCCTTTGTTCGTCGCGGCGGAGCCGGTGACGGTGCCGCCGGAATTCGCGGGCGAGCCGCAGCCCTTGTCCGAGGCGCACGAAGCGTCGGCTGCCAGCGAACCGACGCAGGCGGAAGCCGCGTTCGTCGCGCCGGAGCCGACATCGACGCCGGCGGAATTCGCGGGCGATTCGCAGCCCTTGCCCGAGGCGCACGAAGCGCGGGCCGCCAGCGAGCCGACGCAGTCGGAAGCCGCGTTCGTCGCGCCGGAGCCGGTATCGACGCCGCCGGAATTCGCGGCCGAGCCTCAGCCGTGGCCCGCGTCGCATGAGGCATCCACCTTCAGCGAGCCCGACCCGGCCGAAGCGGCATTCGTTGCGCCCGAGTCGAGCATTCCTCAGGAATTCTCAGCAAGCCCCGCTCCGCTCGTCGAGCCGCAGGCAGCGCCGCTCGCATCCACTCAGGCCGAAGCCGTGTTCGTGGACGCCGAGCCGGCGGTCCCCCAGGAATTCGCCGCGGCGCCGCAGCCGCTGCCTGTCGAGGCCGTTCCCGCCGGAGCGGAGGGCCGCCCCGATCCGCGCGACGACGAGCACGATGCGCCCGACAACGCACCGCTGGCCTATGCGCTCGACGGCGCCTCGCAGGAACCTGCCGCCGCCTCGGCGACGCCGCACGGCGAGGCACTGCATCGGGCGCCGGTCCCTCCCGACGATCTCGCCGCGCGCACCGAATCCGCGCTGCATCGCGTCGAGACGCTGGCGCCTGCCGCCTTCGCGCAGTTGTCGCCCGTCGCCGCCGAGACGCCGGTGCCGGCCCGTTTCGCCGATATCGAGGCGCTGCCGCCCGCCGAGCTGATCGGCGCTCCCCAAGCCGAACCCGTACCGCCGCCCGCGGCGCGGATCGATTCCCGGCATATCGCCGAGCGGCTGCAAGGCCGTGTCGCCGACTACCTGTCCGGCGAGGGCCGTGCCCTGATCGACGCGCGTTGCCGCGAGGCGGTCCAGCAGCATGCCGCCTGGCTGGTCGGCGAGGTGTCGCAGCAGGTGGTGACGGCGCTGGCGCCCGAATTCGAGCGCTGGGTGGCCGAAGCCGTCAACGAGGCGCTCGCTCGGCGCGACGCGCCGCCATCCCGGCAGGAGCACTGAGGCGTTCAGGGCAGTCGGCCAGGGTGGCGGGATCCGGCGGCCCGGCTCGCGGGACCGCTGCGGTCCCGAATGAAAAACGCGCGGGCGCACCTGAAGGTGCGCTCGCGCGTTTTCTTGTTTCAGGCCGCCGCTTCGCCGCGGCCTGCGTTCATTTCAAGGTCAGGATCCACTGCGCGAGGGTGCGCGCCTCGTCGCCGGTCACCTGGGTGTTGGCCGGCATCGGCACCGGCCCCCACACGCCGACGCTGCCCTTGACGATGGTCTGCACCAGATAGTCGGCCGCATCGGGGCGATTCATGTAGCGATCGGCGATGGCGTGGAAGGACGGCCCCATCAGGGGCGCGGCGACCGCATGGCAGGCCATGCAGTTCCTGCGTTGCGCGAGCAGCGGGCCGCTGGCCGGCTGCTGCGCCTGGGCCGGCAGGTTCGCGGCCAGCAGCAGGGCAAGCGTGGCTCGCAGTAGCGTGATTCTCATACGGGGTCTCCGCCGGCGCGAGGGCCGGCCTGGCTGTCCGCGCATTATAGAAGCAAAGAGGGCGCGAGCTCGTCGCGCCCCTCATGCCCCTCATGCCCCTCGTGCGAATGGGCCAGGCCGTTCCTTCCGTCTTCCTTGCTGCCCGCGGCGAGTGCTTCAGCCCGTCACGGCGCCGCGATTCGCCGGCAGCGCCAGCGCCGCGTACTTGGCCAGCACGCCGCGCGTGTAACGCGGCGCCGGCCGCTGCCAGGCGGCGCGGCGGCGCGCCAGCTCGGCATCGTCGACGTTGAGCTGCAGCAGCAGGCGATGCGCGTCGATGGTGATCGAATCGCCTTCCTGGACCAGGGCGATGGTGCCGCCGGCGAAGGCTTCCGGCGCGACGTGGCCGACCACCATGCCCCAGGTGCCGCCCGAGAAGCGCCCGTCGGTGATCAAGCCCACCGATTCGCCGAGCCCCTTGCCGATGATCGCCGAGGTGGGCGCGAGCATCTCCGGCATGCCGGGGCCGCCTTGCGGGCCGAGATAGCGCAGCACCACCACGTCGCCGGCGCGGATGCGGTCGTCGAGGATCGCCTGCAGCGCGCTCTGCTCGTCGTCGAACACGCGCGCGGGCCCCGTGATCACCGGATTCTTCAGCCCGCTGATCTTGGCCACCGCGCCGTCCTCGGCGAGATTGCCCTTGAGGATCGCCAGGTGGCCTTCGCGATAGAGCGCCTGGTCGATCGGGAAGATCACCTGCTGGTCGGCGCGCGGCACCGAGGGCACCTCGCGCAGCGTCTCGGCCACCGTCTGGCCGGTGATGGTGAGGCACTCGCCATGCAGCAGGCCCGCGTCGAGCAGGATCTTCATCACCTGCGGGATGCCGCCCGCGCGATGCAGGTCGGTGGCCACGTAGCGGCCCGAGGGCTTCAGGTCGCAGATCACCGGCACGCGCCGGCGGATCCGCTCGAAGTCGTCGATGCTCCAGTCGATCTCGGCGGCGTGCGCGATGGCCAGGAAGTGCAGCACGGCATTGGTCGAGCCGCCGGTGGCCATGATCACCGACACGGCGTTCTCGATCGATTCGCGGGTGATGATGTCGCGCGGTTTCAGGTCCCGCTTGACGGCCTCCACCAGCACGCGCGCCGACTCGGCCGCGGAATCGACCTTCTCCTGGTCGGGATTGGCCATCGTCGAGGAATAGGGCAGCGCCATGCCGAGCGCCTCGAAGGACGAGCTCATGGTGTTGGCCGTGTACATGCCGCCGCAGGAGCCCGTCGAGGGACAGGCATTGCGCTCGATACCGTCGAAGTCCTCCTGCGACATGCGCCCGGCCGTGAACTCGCCGACCGCCTCGAAGGCCGAGACGATGGTCAGGTCCTGCCCCTTCCAGTTGCCGGGGCGGATCGTGCCGCCATACACGTAGATGCCCGGCACGTTCAGCCGCGCCAGCGCGATCATGCCGCCCGGCATGTTCTTGTCGCAGCCGCCCACCACCACCACGCCGTCCATCCACTGCCCCTGCACGCAGGTCTCGATGCAGTCGGCGATCACCTCGCGCGAGACCAGCGAGTACTTCATGCCCTCGGTGCCCATCGACATGCCGTCCGAGATGGTGGGCGTGCCGAAGATCTGCGGGTTGGCGCCGGCCGCCTTGACGGCGTCGACCGCCGCGTCCGACAGGCGCTGTAGGCCGGCATTGCAGGGCGTGATGGTGGAGTGGCCGTTGGCGATGCCGATCATCGGCTTGTCGAAGTCCGCCTGCTGGTAGCCGAGTGCGTAGTACATCGAACGGTTCGGCGAGCGAGCCACGCCCTGCGTGATGTTTTTCGAGCGACGGTTGTAGGACATGGGGGACTCCATCCGGGTTGTGGACATCCGGCGCGCGCCAGGGCGGCCGTGGTCAGGCAAGCATGGGCTGTCCCTCGACACCTGTCCAATATATTATTCGTGGCCAATTGAGTCGCTGAGGATATCAATCATGGCCGAACCGACCCCCGATCTGCGGCAATGGCGCTACTTCGTGGCGGTGGCCGAGGAGCGTCATTTCGGCCGCGCGGCGACGCGCCTGTCGATCACGCAGCCGCCGCTGTCGCAGGCGATCCGCGCGCTGGAGGCCGCGCTCGGCGTGCTGCTGTTCGTGCGCACCCAGCGCTCGGTGGAGTTGTCGGCGGTCGGCGCGGCCTTGCTGCCCGAGGTGCGGCGCCTGCTGGCGGCCGCCGACGCGCTGCCGCCGCTGGCCACCAGCCTGGCGCGCGGCGAGGCCGGCACGCTCGCGCTGGCCTTCGTCTCGACCGCCGATTACGGCCTGCTGCCGGCGCTGCTGCGCGAGTTCGGGGCGCGCTACCCGCGCGTGCGCCTGCAACTGACCGAGGCCACCAGCGACCTGCAGGTCGAGATGCTGGCCGAAGGCCGGATCGACGCCGGGCTGGTGATCGAGCCGCTGCCGCCGCGCCACGCGGCCGGCCTGTCCTATCTCGGCGTGGCGCGCGAGCCGCTGGTGGTGGCGATGCCCGAGGAGGCCGCGGTGCCGGGCGAGGACGGCCCGATCGGGCTCGAGCAACTGGCCGATCTGCCGCTGGTGATCTTCCCGCGTCGTCTGGCGCCCGGCTTTTATGACATCATTACGGGCTGCTATGGGGCGCGGGGCCTGACGCCGCGCATCGGCCAGGAGGCGATCCAGATGCAGACCATCGTCAGCCTCGTGTCGGCCGGCATGGGCGTCGCACTGGTGCCGCAATCGCTGCGTAACCTGCGCCGCACCGGTGTCGTCTACCGTGCGCTGGCGGGCGGCACGCCGATCGTCGAGACCGGCCTGGTCTGGCGCACCCGGGACGTCAGCCCGGTGCTGGCGGGCTTCATCGAGATCGTGCGCCGCGCCGCGCCGGCCTGATGCACGAGGCGCGAACGCGGGCGGGATCGCACCGTCAAACAGCAGGCGCGGCGCACGAACGCCGCGTCGATTCAGCAACCATCCACACCGACTCATGATCATTCACCCCAATTTCGATCCCGTCGCGATTCATCTCGGACCGTTGGCCGTGCGCTGGTACGGGCTCATGTATCTCGTCGGCTTCATCGCGGCGATCGTCGTCGGCCGCGTGCGGCTCAAGCTGCCGCATGTCGCCGCGCAAGGCTGGACCGCCAAGGACATCGACGACATGATGTTCTACGGCGTGCTCGGCGTGGTGCTGGGCGGGCGGCTCGGCTACGTGCTGTTCTACAAGGCCGGCTACTACTTCGCGCATCCGCTCGACATCTTCCGCGTCTGGGAAGGCGGGATGTCGTTCCACGGCGGCTTCCTCGGCGTGCTGGCCGCGATGGTGCTGTTCGCCTGGCAGCGCAAGCGCACCTGGCTGCAGGTGACCGACTTCATCGCGCCGATGGTGCCCACCGGCCTGGCCGCGGGCCGCTTCGGCAACTTCATCAACGGCGAGCTGTGGGGCCGCGTGACGAGCCCCGACGCGCCCTGGGCGATGCTGTTCCCCGGCGCCTCGCGCGACGACGCGATCTGGCTCGCGCATCATCCCGACCTCGCCGCGAAGTGGAACCTGAACGAGGTGTTCATGCAGTACCAGATGCTGCCGCGCCATCCCTCGCAGCTCTACGAGATCGCGCTGGAGGGCATCACGCTGTTCCTGCTGCTGTTCTTCTTCTCGCGCAAGGCGCGCCCGACCGGCGCGGTGTCGGCGCTGTTCCTGATCGGCTATGGCCTGGCGCGCTTCACGGTGGAATTCGCCCGCGAGCCCGACGATTTCCTCGGCCTGCTCGCGCTGGGCCTGTCGATGGGCCAGTGGCTGTCGCTGCCGATGATCATCGCCGGCGTGCTGATGATGCTGTGGGCCTATCGCAAGGGGCGTGTCGCGAGGCCGGCATGAGCTCGCGCGGTCCTC
The DNA here is from genome assembly GCF_011753035.1 of Burkholderia sp. Ax-1720. Taxonomy (NCBI): domain Bacteria; kingdom Pseudomonadati; phylum Pseudomonadota; class Betaproteobacteria; order Burkholderiales; family Burkholderiaceae; genus Burkholderia; species Burkholderia sp. Ax-1720. The sequence goes on from NZ_VWWK01000134.1 coordinate 14,977, forward strand.
GTCGAACGATGTGACACGACGATGTGAAAAAGGCCCGACCGGTGCAAGCCGGTCGGGCCTTTTGTCATCTCATGCCGCCACGCCGCTCGCGAGCGGCACGCGCATCGACGCGACTTACTTCATCTGCACCGAGCCGTTCACGTTGACGGTGACGGTCGACTTGCCGCCCTCGACGGCGATCGGCGCGGCGGCGGCCTTCGCCATCATCGGCGCGGCGTCCATCGCCATCATGCGCGGGTAGGGCTGCACGCTGCGGCCGCCGCCGACATTGACTTCGCGGATCGCGTAGCCGCTGTAGCCGAAGGCCTTGGCCGCCTCGGCGGCGCGGTTGCGGAACGACTGGATCGCTTCCGAGGTCAGCTTCTGCTCGGCCGCGCGCTGCGCTTCCGGCGACAGCGAGAACTCGACGTTGCCGACCTGCAGGGTGCTGGCGAGATCGCCCGCGAGCTTCGAGGCCGCGGTGAAATCGCGCGACTCCAGCACGATCTCGGTGCGGCCGCGCCAGGCGGCGATCTTGCCGTCGCGGTCGTTGCTCGGGTAGACCGAGAAGCCGCCGGTGCGCGCGGTCACGCCCGACACGCCGCGCGCGCGGGCCAGCGCGGCGTCGGCGCGGCGATTGAGCTCGGTCGTCAGGCTGCCCGGATCCTTCGCTTCCTGCTCGTAGAACAGCGTGATGTCGACCACGTCCTGCGGCACGTCGGTGCTGGCCTGTGCCGACAGCGACAGCACGCCCGAAGGCTGGGGCGCGACTTGTGCCTGCACCGCGGGGATCACGGCGGCCAGGGCGAGGGCGAGTACGGCAGCGGATTTTTTCATCGTATGAGCTCCTGTTCTGTGCGCGGCCAGCGGCCCGTGCCGCATCGTGCCGCGCGTCTTGTCGAGGCGATCGATGGAACCGGGGTTCCGCCGATCGCGCGAGCGTTAGGCCGATGAAAGGCGTGCCGAGTTCCGGCACCACGCGCGCGATTTACCTTTGCTGACAGATCTCGCGGCGAGCCGGCCGGCACCTGCCTCACTTCATCAGCTTCTCGGTGATGAACTTCCATTCGGCGCGCGTGACCGGCGTGATCGAGAGCCGGTTGCCCCTGGCGAGCACGCGCATCTCGGCGAGCTCGTCGTGCTCGCGCAGCGCGGCCAGCGGCACCAGCGCGCTCTTCTTCACGAAGCGCACATCCACCAGGCTCCAGCGCGGCTCTTCCCGCTTCGACTTCGGATCGTGATAGGGGCTGGCCGGATCGAACTGGGTCGGATCGGGATAGGGCGTCGACGAGACTTCGGCCAGGCCCGCGATGCCGGGCTCGGGGCAGCTCGAGTGATAGAACAGCACGCCGTCGCCGATGCGCATGGTGTCGCGCATGAAATTGCGAGCCTGATAATTGCGCACGCCCGTCCAGGGCAGGGTGTGTTTCGGCGCGGCGGCGAGATCGTCGATGCTCGCCTCGTCCGGTTCGGATTTCATCAGCCAGAATTGCATGAGGGCGGTCCGCTGAAAGAAGGGGCAGGGAACGCGCGCGGCGGGAGCAGCGGCCGTCGCGACGACGCTTGCCGGGTGAGACGGGAATACGATCGCTCGGCGTGCCTCGCGATCGCCGATCCGGGGCACGCGAGCCGTTTGAAGCACAACTCGAAGCACAAATGAAAACGGCATCGGAACTGGTCCGATGCCGTCGAATAGGTCCCCGCCTTGGCCGCTAGGCCGGCATCCTGAACCTGAGGTTCAGAATTGGTCGCAGTTAGCAGCACTTCGGGTACATCAGACAGAGTGACGCGCGCGCCCGTGCTACAAATTTCCGCAACCGTGCACATGGCATTGGTTCAAGGAATATATGACCTTGGCGAACCAGGCAGGGAAGCTGAGAGAACCTAGTGAATCCGATCTTGTGAAACGAATTCGCATGAACCGCTTACTTCGGTGCAGCCGCTGGCTTGTCCGCCGAGCCGCGCTGCTTACCGCGACTCGTGCTGGGCCAGTACCGCGCCGAGCTGTTCATTCATGTGGCGCATTGTACGCCGGATTTCTTCCGCGGGAAATGCCTCGCCGTGACGAACGCTCTGTTGCAGGCGAAGCAACTCCGAGGCGAGCGACAGCGCGGCCATCACCGCGATCCGATCGGTGCCGCGCACCGAGCTGTTGGCGCGGATCTTCGACATCTCGGCGTCGACGCGCGCGACCGCCTCGAGCAGGGCCGCTTCGGTTTCCGGCGAGCACGCGAGGCGATAGGCCTGGCCGAGAATCGAGACTTCGATCTGCTTGCTGCTCATGCATGTTCTCCGTGGCTGGCCGCGTCGTCGCCGCCGTTGCCGGCCGCCTCGCCGCCGCCGAGCAGGTCGAGCTGGCTGTCGCCGTCGGCGGCCTGGCGCGTGCGCGGCAGCTTCTCGAGGATCGCGTTGAGCTTGATCTGCGCATCGTCGATCTTCGCCGACAGCGCATCGCGCTCGGCGACCAGGCCGTTGCGTTCGTCGCGCAACTGATCGAGCTCGACGCGCACGGCTTCGGCTTGCGCGCGCAATTGCGCGACTTGCTCCTCGAGCGCGAGCCGTTCCGTGTGATGGCGTTGGTTCAGCGCAATCAGGCGGCCAATGTTCTGGGATAGGGTTTCGAGTTCGTTGAGCATCTGCTGCGTCCTCTAAAGACCGGGCATTTTAGCGCGGAAAGCGCCTTGTACCGACTTTTGTAACGTATCCAGACGTAACCACCCCCCTTCTTGCCGCGAAGTGACACGGGAAATGCCGTTTTGTCGGCGTTGCGTGCGTCCGACGCGCGTTTCTTGACGCTGCCCGGGGGCGCTCCTACACTGGCGCCGCTTCGGTGCTCGCGCACGGCCTCGACGAGGGCGCGCGCGGTTAAACGGGAAGCAGGGAGCGATGCCCGCGCGGCATGCCAACCTGCGCTGCCCCCGCAACGGTAAGCGACCGCGTCGATCGCGCTGGCGATCCTGGCGCAAGCCGCCCCTCGATGGCGGCCCCCGCGCGAGCGAGGGCCGCCGTGGCCACTGCGCGCCTGGTTCGCGCGGGAAGGCGGGGTGGGCTGGTCGCCAGCCCGGATACCGGCCGAAGCGGGGAAGCGCGCCGCCTGCGTGCTTCCGGAGGCGGCGCTGCGGGGAGGCAGGGCCGCGCGAATCCACAGGATGTTCCCGATGTCCACCGCGTTTGTCCGCGCCGCCCTGCTCGCGGCCTGCGGGCTGCCTTGCCTGTCGCTCGCCCAGGTTGCGCCCGGCGCGTCCCGCGCCTCTGATATGGCCGCCGCCAGCGATGCCAGCGCCGCCACGGGCTCCGCCGCGCCGTCCGTCCCGCGAGGCAGCGACCGCGCCGCCGTTGCGTCCACCGCCACGGCTTCATCTGCCGCCGCATCGTCCGCCGATCCTGCCGCGCCGGTCGCGCTCGACTCGGTAGTGGTGAGCGCGAGCCGCAGCGCACAGAAGCTCGCCGACGCGCTGCCGCAAACCACCCTGTTCACGCGCGAGGACATCGAACACAGCAGCGCGTCCGATCTTCCCGGCCTGCTCGCGTTCGCACCTGGCGCGCAGATCGTGCGCAACGGCGGGCCCGGCTCGAACACCTCGCTGTTCCTGCGCGGCGCGCAGTCGAACCAGTCGCTGCTGCTGATCGACGGCGTGCGCGTCGATTCGGCCAGCCTGGGCGCCGCGCAACTGAGCCAGCTCACGCTCGAGCAGATCGACCACGTCGAGATCGTCAACGGCAACGTCTCCTCGCTGTACGGCTCGGGCGCGATCGGCGGCGTGGTGCAGGTGTTCACGCGCGACGGCGGCAATCATCCGCCGCGCTTCTATTTCTCGGCCGGCTACGGCAGCTATCACACGCAGTCGCAGCAGGCCGGCGTCTCGGGCCGGCTCGATGCCGCTGGCAGCACCACCTTCTCGCTGTCGCTGTCGCGCGACAAGACCGACGGCTTCTCGGCGATCGACCCGGTGCAGCAGCCGGGCGCCAATCCGAACGCGAACGGCAACCTGAACGAGAGTCTCTCGGCCTCGCTCAAGCATCGTTTCGCGAACGGCTGGAGCGCGGGCCTCGACTACTTCCAGTCGAACGGCGAGAACAGCTACGACAACCCCTTCGGGCAGGCCACGACCGATCTCAACACGCTCTACAGCCGCGTGCAGCAGATCTCGGCGCATGCCGAGGGCAAGCTGACCGACTGGTGGACCACCCATCTGCGCGTGTCGAGCGGCAACGACCGCAGCCAGAGCTGGCTGAACGGCGCCTACACCGACCACTTCAACACCGACAACCGCCAGTACAGCTGGCAGAACGATTTCACGGTGGCGCGCGGCCAGACCATCCAGGCCGGCTACGAGCGGCTCGACCAGGCCTTCGATTCCGATGTCTACTCGGCGCCGCAGCGGCACGTGAATTCCGGCTGGCTCGGCTACACGGGCCGCTTCGGCAACAGCCAGGTGCAGGCCAACCTGCGGCGCGACCAGTATTCGGATTTCGGCGGCGCGAACAGCTACTATCTCGGCTACGGATACGACCTGGGCGAGCACTGGAAGGTCACGGCGAGCTATTCGGATGCGTTTCGCGCGCCGACCTTCAACGACCTGTACTACCCCGATGCCGGCAATCCCGCGCTGGTGCCCGAGCGCAGCCATTCGATCGAGGCCGCGCTGCAATACGCCTCGGACGCGCTGGGCGTGATGCGGCTGAGCCTGTTCCAGACGCGCTACGCGAACCTGATCCAGTACGAGCCCGATGCGTCGGGCCTGGTCTATACGGCGCAGAACGTCGGGCGCGCCAAGGTGCAGGGCATCGAGGGCTCGTGGCAGGGGCATCTGGGCAAGACCGACCTGCGCGCCTCGGCGACCTTCCAGAACCCGGTCGACCAGAGCGGCGACCAGGACCTGCTGCGGCACGCGCGGCGCTTCGCGTCGTTCTCGGCCAGCCATCCGTTCGGCGGCTGGCGCGTCGGTGCCGAGTGGCTGCTGAGCGGCGCGCGCAGCGACAGCGCGCAGACGCTCGGCGGCTACGGCGTGGTGAACCTGACGGCGCGCTACGACATCACCAAGGCGTGGTACGTGAGTGCGCATCTCGACAACCTGCTCGACAAGGACTACCAGCTTGCCTACGGGTACAACACGCCGCGGCGCGGCGCCTACGTCACGATCGGCTGGCGTCAGCCATGACGTCGCGCACGGCGGCGCAGGCATGAGCTTCGCGAGGAACCCCGCTTGAACACGTTCGCGCGCACAACGAGCACGACGAGCATGACGCGCGGCCGCGCCTGGGCGATCTGGGCCGCGCTCGCGTTGGCCGCCGCCCTGGTGCTGGTGGCCGCGCTGACGCTCGGCAGCGTGCCGATCCCGCCGCGACAGGCGCTCGGCGCGCTGTTCGCGCCGGCCGGCGGCGATCC
>NZ_VWWK01000135.1:0-20308 GCF_011753035.1 Burkholderia sp. Ax-1720
GCGCCTGCCGTGCCTGCCGTGCACGCGGCGCCCGACGCTGGCGTGACGCCCGCGGTAATCGGAGCGACTGCGGGCGCGACGGCGGGCGCGACGGCAGGCACGGCAAGCGGCGCGCCCGTCACGGTGCGCCAGGACGCCGTGGTGGTGACCGGCGCGCGCACGCAAACCCGCGCCAGCCAGAGCCTCACGCCGGTTGACGTGATCGGCGGCGCGCAACTGCAGCAGACCGGCGCGGCCAACCTGCGCGACGCGCTGGTGCGGCTCTCGCCCTCGATCACGCGCGAGTCCTATGCGGGCGACACGGCGGTGCTGACCGACGTGCTGTCGATGCACGGCCTCACGCCCGACCACGTGCTGGTGCTGGTGAACGGCAAGCGCCGCCACACCACGGCCAACATCTCGCTGGACGGCGGCCTGAACCAGGGTTCCACCGGCGTCGACATCTCCACCATCCCGGTGGCGCTGATCGACCATATCGAGATCCTGCGCGACGGCGCGGCCGCGCAATACGGCTCGGATGCGATCGCAGGCGTGATCAACATCATCCTGCGACGCAACTCGCGCGGCGGCTCGGTCGAGTCGAGCAACGGCCAGACCTATGCCGGCGACGGCTTCCGCAACAACGAATCGGCCGTGGCGGGCTTCAACCTGGGCGGCAACGGCTTCCTCGACCTGGCCGCCGATTTCTCGTGGCAGAACCACACGGTGCGCACCGGCCCCGACGACTATTTCGGCCGCTTCGCGCCGGGGCAGGGCTACGCCAACCCGATCGAAGGCGACCCGGCCAGCACCCGGACCTCGGTGGGCTTCAATGCCGGCTACCACCTCGGCGATTCGGTCGAGCTGTACGGCTTCGGCACCTATGCGCACCGGCGCGGCGAGGCCTACCAGAACTTCCGGCCCGGCACGGTGCTGCCGGCCGTCTACCCGAACGGCTTCTCGCCGGTCGAGACCGTCAACGAGAACGACTTCTCGGTCACCGCCGGCATCAAGGGCGAGAACCTGTTCGGCTTCAGCTGGGATCTCAGCTCGACCTACGGCGGCAACTACGAATCCTTCGGCCTGCTCGATTCCGCCAACACGGGCCTGTACGGCACGCAGGGCAATACGCCCACCGGCTTCCACCTGTCGACGGTCAGCAGCACCCAGTTGACCAACAACCTCGACCTGTCGCGCGCCTTGCGCCTGCCGCTGCTGCCGGCGCCGCTGTCGGTGTCCTTCGGCCTGGAGCAGCGCCACGAGACCTACAGCGTCTCGCCCGGCGACGAGGCCTCCTACCTGCTGGGCGGCGCGCAGGCGCTGCCGGGGCTGGCGCCGGTCAGCGCGAGCCGTTCCTCGCGCGACGTGCTCGGCACCTATGTGGATCTTTCGACGCTGATCACGCCGCGCTGGAAGATCGACCTGGCCGGCCGTTTCGAGCACTACAGCGACGTGGGCGATACCGCCAACGGCAAGCTCGCCACGCGCTACCAGTTCTCGCCGGCGCTGGCCGTGCGCGGCAGCGTCAGCACCGGTTTTCGCGCGCCCTCGCTGGCCGAGGAGAACTACACCAACGTCAACGTCTCGCCGGCCTCGGCCAACGGGCTGCTGGCCGCCAATTCGGGCGCGGCCCGGCTGATCGGCGCGCAGCCGCTGAAATCGGAGAAATCCACCAACTTCAACCTCGGCCTGGTGCTGACGCCCACCCGCGACCTGAACCTGGCGATCGACGCCTACCAGATCGACATCCGCGACCGCATCGTGGAGGGCGGTACCGCCTCGGGCACGGCCGCCATCGCCGCGCTGCAGGCGGCCGGCCTGTCGGTGCCGGGCAGCGTGCCGGCCTCGTCCGTCTCGGCCAGCTACTTCACCAACGGCGCCGACACGCGCACCCGCGGCCTCGACCTGACGGGTACCTGGCATACCGGCTTCGGCGCCTACGGCCAGGTGGACTGGGACCTCGGCGTGAACTTCAACACCACCTCGGTGACGCGCGCCGGCACCACCGCCAGCGGCGCGCCGCAGCTCAACGCGCAGCAGATCGCCTGGCTCACCACCTCCACGCCGAAGAACCGCGTGATCGTCGGCGGCACCTGGCATCGCGACAAGTGGGCCGTGACGATCCACGAGACGCGATTCGGCCCCACCACCAGCGAGGAAACCTACATCGTCGGCCCGAATGCCTTCTCGACCACGCAGTTCCTGCGTTTCCGGAACGCCGCGAAATACACCACCGATATCGAGGTCCGCTACGACCTCACCAAGCGGTTCCAGGTCGCGCTGGGCGCCATCAACCTGTTCGACGCGAAGCCTTCTGAGCTGCCCTACGAGGCGCAGTTGGAAGGGATCCGCTACGACTCGGCGGCGGCCACCATCGGCGCGAACGGCGGTTTCTACTACGCGCGCCTGCGTTACGCGTTCTGAGCTTTTCGTCATATGCATCGCAGGAATTGCTCGAACGGCGCGCCGCGCGACTGACCATAATCGATGGATGCCTCGCCGATGTCGGGCGACATCCAAACTTCCCGCCGGGCCCGCTCCCGGATTGGAACCCGCAATCATGAGCTATACCGTTTCGCTTCTCGACAAGAGCCCGATCCCCGAGGGTGGCACCGCGGCCGAGGCCCTGCAGGCCACGCTGCGCCTGGCGCGGCGCGCCGAGGCGCTCGGCTACCGGCGCTTCTGGGTGGCCGAGCACCATGGCTCGCCCGCGCTGGCCAGCTCGGCGCCCGAGGTGCTGATCGCGCACCTGCTGGCCGTCACCTCCTCGATCCGCATCGGCTCGGGCGGCGTGATGCTGCAGCACTACAGCCCCTTCAAGGTGGCCGAGACCTTCCGGCTGCTGGCCGCGCTGGCGCCGGGCCGCGTCGATCTCGGCATCGGCAAGGCGCCGGGCGGGCTGCCGGCCACCACGCGCGCGCTGCAGGCCCGGCACGATCGCGCGACACGCACGTCGTTCGAGGCGCTGTTCGCCGAGCTCGACGGTTTCGTGAGCAAGGGCGCGAGCGAGGATCCCGCGCTGGCCGGCGCGCAAGCCTTCCCGCAGCCTGGCGAGGCGCCGCAGCGCGTGCTGCTGGGCGGCAGCCCGTCGAGCGCGAAGCTGGCGGCGCGCCACGGCTGGCAGTTCTGCTATGCCGGCCACTTCAACGGCGACGTGGCGAACATCGAGCGCTCGATCGAGGCCTATCGCGAGGCCAGCGGCCGCGCGCCCTTGCTGGCGCTCTACGCCTACGCGGCCGAATCGGGCGAGGCGGCGCGCGACGCGCTGGGTGCGCTGCGCATCGTCAAGCTGCACCTGCCCGACGGGCAGGCCGTGAACCTGCCCAATGAAGCGGCGGCGGCCGCCTATGCGGCGCAGGTGGGCGCCAGCGACTACCGGCTCGAGGAACTGCGCCCGCATGCGGCGGCCGGCACCGGCGAGGAGATCCGCGCCGAACTCGACGCACTGCACCGGCGCTTCGGCATCGAGGAGTTCGTGATCGACACGCCGGTGGCCGAACACGCCAGGCGCCTGGCCTCGATCGAGGCGATCGCCGGCGCGCTGGATACGGTGCCGGCCTGAGCCGGAAAACTGCGGCGTCGCGCGAGCGGCGCCTTTCACCTTGTGCTTCGTTCAACTGATTGCGGATCTCGACATGACCCGGAAAAACCTCAGCTTCGGCATCATGCTGCATGGCGCGGGCGGCCATATGAACGCCTGGCGGCACCCGTCCGGCCCGGCCGACGCGAGCGTCAACTTCGGCTTTCTCACGCGCATCGCGCGCGAGGCGGAGGCCAACGGCATCGCCTTCGCCTTCGTGGCCGACGGCCTCTATATCAACGAGCGCTCGATCCCGCACTTCCTGAACCGCTTCGAGCCGATCTCGGTGCTGTCCGCGCTGGCCGTGGCGACCACCAAACTGGGCCTGGCCGGCACGCTGTCGACCTCGTACAGCCACCCGTTCACGGTGGCGCGGCAGTTCGCGTCGCTCGACCTGCTGAGCGGCGGGCGCGCCGGCTGGAACGTGGTGACCTCGCCGCTGGAAGGCTCGGCGAAGAACTACGGCGGCCAGCATCCCGATCACGCGCTGCGCTACGAGATCGCCGACGAGTACCTGGAGGTGGTGCAGGGCCTGTGGGACAGCTGGGACGACGATGCCTTCGTGCGCGAGCGCGCCAGCGGCCGCTTCTTCGATCGCGACAAGCTGCACACGCTCGACCACAAGGGGCGCTTCTTCGAGGTGGCGGGGCCGCTGAACATCCAGCGCTCGCCGCAAGGGCAGCCGGTGATCTTCCAGGCCGGCTCGTCGGATGCCGGCATCGACCTGGCCGGCAAGTACGCCGACGCGGTGTTCACCCATTCGCCCTCGCTGGAAGAGACCCGCGAATTCGCCGAGCGCGTGCGCGCCAGCGCCGTCCGGCACGGCCGCGCGGCCGGCGACGTGAAGCTCTACCCGGGCATCGGGCCGATCGTCGGCGCCACCCGCGAGGAGGCCGAGGCCAAGCATCGCGCGATCCGCGAGCTGGTCGGCATCGACGAGGCGCTGGCCTACCTGGGCCGCTTCTTCGACCATCACGATTTCCGCCAGTACCCGCTCGACGCGCCGTTCCCCGAGCTCGGCGAGATCGGCCGCAACAGCTTCCGCTCCACCACCGACCGCATCAAGGCCGAGGCCAGGGCGAGCGGCGCGACGCTGCGCCAGGTGGCGCTCGACGTGACCACGCCCAAGGCGCAGTTCATCGGCACCGGCGAGAGCATCGCCGAGGAGCTGATACGCTGGTTCGACGCCGGCGCGGCCGATGGCTTCATCCTCGGCTTCCCGGTGCAGGCCGAAGGCTTCGACGACTTCGTGCGCCACGTGATTCCGGCGCTGGAAGCGCGCGGGCGCTACCAGCGCGAGCTGACCGGGCAGACCTTGCGCGACCATCTCGGCCTGCCGCGCCGCGAGAGCCGGCACGCCCGCCAGGCCGCCGATCACGCCGCCGCCTGAGCCCGAAGGAGTCCAGATCATGAACGACAGCTCCCGGAACATCGCGGCCCTCCCGCTCGGCGCGGGCACCCTCGGCGAGGCGGGCGCGCCCGACGACTACCGGCACCTGCGCATCGTGCCGAACCGGCGCCTGGGGCGCATCGCCGGCAGCGTGCTGGCGTTCGCGCTGCTGGCGCTGGTGCTCGATTCCGTGCTCGGCAACCCGCGCTGGGAATGGGGCGTGTTCGCGCAGTGGTTCTTCGCGGCGCCGGTGCTCGACGGGCTCGCCAAGACCCTGGTGCTGACCCTGGTGGGCGGCACGGCCGGCTTCGCGCTGGCGCTGCCGGTGGCGCTGGCGCGCCTGTCCGTCTCGCCGCTGCTGCGTGCGCTGGCCTGGGGCTACATCTGGCTGTTCCGCTCGATCCCGCTGATCGTGCTGCTGCTCCTGCTGAACAACCTCGGCTATCTCTACGAGACGGTGCATATCGCCGTGCCCTTCACCGGGCATGTGCTGCTCGATGCGCCCACCAACGGGCTCGTCACGCCCTTCCTGGCGGCCGCGATCGGCCTCACGCTGAGCCAGGCCGCGTTCTCGGCCGAGGCGATCCGCGGCGGGCTGCTGTCGGTCGACCACGGCCAGCGCGAGGCCGCCGCCGCGCTGGGCCTGCCGCGCGGCAGGCAGATCCGCCGCATCATCCTGCCCCAGGCGATGCGCAGCATCCTGCCCGCGGCCTTCAACGACCTGGTCGGCCTGGCCAAGAGCACCTCGGTGGTCTACATCCTCGCCATGCCGGACCTGTTCTATACCGTGCAGATCATCTACCACCGCAACCTGGAGGTGATTCCGCTGCTGATGGTGGCCACCGTCTGGTACCTGGTGATCCTCACCGGCTTGTCGGCCCTGCAGGGGCTGGTGGAGCGGCATTTCTCGCGCGGCGCGAACCGCGAGGGCGTGGCGCCGTCGCGGCTCGCGGCCTTGCTGCGGGGGCTGATTGCCGGCGCGCGCCGGGCCGGCCGTGCGCGCGACATCGCCACGGCGCAAGCCGATGTCGATGCCGCGTCGGTCGCGAGCTGGGCCGAACGCCGCGCGGGCGGCGCGGTGCGCATCCACCAGGTGTCCAAGCGCTACGGCGCCAACACCGTGCTCGATCGCCTCTCGCTGAGCGTGGCGCCGGGCAGCGTGACGGTGATCCTCGGCCAGTCGGGCTCGGGCAAGTCCACGCTGCTGCGCTCGATCAACCACTTCGAGCGCCTCGACGACGGCTTCATCGAGATCGACGGCGAGCTGGTCGGCTATCGCCGCGACGGCGACACGCTGCGCGAGCTGCGGGAGGGCGAGATCCTGCGCCGGCGCGGCAGCGTCGGCATGGTGTTCCAGGGCTTCCACCTGTTTGCGCACCTGAACGTGCTCGACAACCTCGTGGAGGCGCCGCTGGCGGCCGGCGTGCCGCGCGAGCGCGCCGAGCGCGAGGCGCGCGCGCTGCTGGCACGCGTCGGGCTGGCCGACAAGGCCGAGGCCTGGCCCCGCCAGCTTTCGGGCGGCCAGCAGCAGCGCGTGGCGATCGCGCGGGCGCTGGCGCTCAAGCCCAAGGTGCTGCTGTTCGACGAGCCCACCTCGGCGCTCGATCCCGAACTGGTCAAGGAGGTGCTCGACGTGATCCGCCAGCTGGCGAACTCGGGCACCACGCTCTTGATCGTCACGCACGAGATCGGCTTCGCGCGCGAGGTGGCCGACACCATCGTGTTCATGGACGGCGGCCGCGTGCTCGAATCGGGGCCGCCCTCGCGCGTGCTGGTCGAGCCGACCCATCCGCGCACGCGCGATTTCCTGTCGAAGGTGTTGTGATGCGTCAGCGAGGAGGGGGCTTGGGATGAGCGTGTCAGCGAGCGAGGCGCCGGCGGCGCGAGAGGTGGCGCGTTCGGGCGCGGGCGAGGTGTTTGTCGGCGTGAGCGTCGTCGATCCGCGCGCGCGGCCGCTGTTCGAGGAACTGGCCTACGAATACGGCAGCCGCTACGCCGGGCTGGTCGATCCCGAGGCGCTGCGCGAGGAGTTCGTGCGCTATCCGCCCGAGCATTTCGAGCCGCCGCTCGGCGCGCTGGTGCTGCTGCTGCGCGAGGGCGTCGCGATCGCGGGCGGCGCCTTCATGCCTCACGCCGACGCCGGCACCACCGAGTTCAAGCGCATCTGGGTGGCCCGCGAGCATCGCGGGCAGGGCTTGTCGCGGCGCGTGCTGGTCGAGCTGGAGCGGCGCGCGCTGGCGCTCGGCTACACGCGCGTCTACCTCAGCACGGGGCCGCGCCAGCCCGAGGCGATCGGCTTGTACCGGAGCAGCGGTTATCGGCTGTTCTACGCGCACGATTTCGGCGAGGACGTGGAACCCGGTTATCGCTTCGACAAATGGCTGGTTGGCGGGGGCGATGCCGCGCTTGCCGAAGCCACGGCGGGCTGAGTTCGCGAACCATGGCCTGCACCGGCGAATCCCTGCGAAAGACCGATCACGCCGGCCGTGCCCGGGCGAGCGGCGAGCACGAGAACGAGCACGAGAGCGACAGCGAAGCCGCGCTGGCCTGGCGCCTGCTCGGCGCGCACCTGGCCGGCCTGGTTTTCGGCGTGGCGATCCTGGCGGCCGCGACGGTGTTCGTCTGCGGCGTGCTGCACGTGATCTGAAACGGCGACGCCACCGGCACGCGGTGCCGGTGGCGTCCCTGACCGACCCCGCGCGAGCGGGGCCGGCGTGGCGGGCTGGCCCGAGCGCTCAGGCGTCGAGCATGTCCGGCAGGTCCAGGTCCTGCATCGCGATCGCCGTCGGCGAGGCAGTGATCGAGCTCGGCAGCTCGGTCACCACCTGCGTGGCGGCCGGATCGCTGAAGCTGCTCTTGCCGTTCTCCACGTGGCCGGCGGCGCGCCAGGCGAAGGCCGCGCCGTCGGAGACGCTCAGGTCGTACCACTGGTGGCTGTGCTTGAGCGTCCAGACTTCCTCGACGAAACCTTCCGAGGGGATCGAGAAGTGGCGCGTCTGCGCGCCGTAGGCGTTATCCGTGACGGACAGCTTCACGGCTTTGGCGCCCTTGTTGCTGATCTTCAGCATGACGTTGCCGTTGGCCGCGTCGTAGCCCACCACCACCACCGGCTTGGCCGACTTGTTTTGGGTCTTCTTGTCCTGCGGGATCGCGCCGACGAACTGGCGCACGAAACCGTTCGGGCCATACACCAGGAAGTTGTAGACGCCGTCCGTGCCGGCCAGGTTGAAGGTGTCGGCGATCGACTTGCCGGCCTCCACCGTGTAGCGCCACGGGCCGTCGCTGCGGTTGGTCGAGTACACGTAGAAGCTCGCGCCCACCTTGCCCGTGTTCGAGAAGTTGATCTGGAATTCGTTGTCCTTGCTGACTTCGCGACCGTTGGCGTGCAGCTCGTAGGGCAGGGCGCGCGCGGCGCGCACGCCGGTTTCCTGTTCCTTGATCGAGGTGGGGCTCGGCACCGCCGGCACCACCGCCTTGGGGTTCTGGCAGGACGCGTCGGACATCGCCTGGTAGTTGCTGGTGTTGGGCAGCGTCGGGAACGCGGCGTCCGGCGTGCTGAAGTCGAAGCAGCTCAGCAGGTCGCCCGACACGGCGCGGCGCCACGGGGTGATGTTCGGCTCCATCACGCCGAAGCGCTGCTCGATGAAGCGGATCACCGAGGTGTGGTCGAACACCTGCGAGTTGACGTAGCCGCCCTTGGTCCAGGGCGAGATCACGATCATCGGCACGCGCGGGCCCATCCCGTAGGGCAGGTTGTCGGCCGTGTAGCTGCCGCCGCGCAGCGGGTTCACCACGTTGTGGATCTCGGCGCTCACGTCCACCGTCGACAGGCCCTGGGCGCGGTTGGTCGGCGGTTGCGGCGGGGCGATGTGGTCGAAGAAGCCGTCGTTCTCGTCGTACATCAGGAAGAAGGCGGTCTTGCTCCACACATCCGGGTTCGCGGTCAGCGCGTCGAGGATCTGGGCGATGTAGGTCGCGCCGTAGGCCGGCGTGTAGCTCGGGTGCTCGGAATAGATCGCCGGCGGGCACAGCCAGGAGACCTGCGGCAGCTTGTTGGCCAGCACGTCGTTCTTGAGGTCGACCAGGGTGCGCACCGCGTTGCCGCGCGTCTGCAGCGCGGAGCCGGCCGGCGCGTTGATGAAGTTGGCGAAGTTCGGCAGCATGTTGGTGCCGTAGTTGCCGTTCACCGGATCGTTGCCGTTCACGCCCTGCTGGTAGAGCTGCCAGGAGATGCCGGCGGCCTGCAGGCGCTCCGGGTAGGTGGTCCAGGTCAGCAGGTCCCACTTCGGCGGCAGGTCGTTGTCGACCGCGTCGTTGTTGTCCAGCAGCGGGCCGCCCTGCTTGCCGGTCGGGTCCACCATGCCGGTCATCAGGTAGGTGCGGTTCGGGTGGGTCGGCCCCGGCATCGAGCAAAAATAGTGATCGCAGATCGTGAACGCGTCGGCCAGCGCGTAGTGGAACGGGATGTCCTCGCGCACGTGGTAGCCCATCGTCAGGTCGGACTTGTTGGCCGGCCAGGCGTCCATGCGGCCGTTGTTGATCGCGTTGTGGGTCGGGTACCAGCTGTGGTCCAGGTCGCCCAGGCACTCGCTGATCTTGTTGACGTTGTAGCGGAACGGCAGCACCGGCGTCTGCGGGTTGGCCTTGGACGGCTGGAACCAGACCGGCTGGCCGCTGGCCAGGGGGATCGGGAAGCGGTCGTTGTAGCCGCGCACGCCGCGCAGGTGGCCGAAGTAATGGTCGAACGAGCGGTTTTCCTGCATCAGCACCACGACGTGCTGCACGTCCTGGATCGAACCCGTGCCGGAAGCCGCCGGAATGGCGAGCGCCTTGCGGATCGCATCGGGGAACACCGTCAGGGCAGCGGCTGCGCCGGCCGTCGAGGCGGCGGTCTGCAGGAAGCGTCGTCGATTGTAGGTAGACATGGTAGGGCCTCTCGTGAGAGATACGGTGATACGTTTGTGGGCGGCTTTCTATTGGCGAACTGCTGGGAACTGCCAGGACTGCTGAGGACTTCGGTGCCGGTCAGTTGCTGGCGTCCGCCGCGGGCTCGGGCGGGTAGTGGACGACCGGGGTGGATTGCTCGGCGGCCAGCCAGGCGGACTCGCCGTGGCCGGGATCGATGATTGGCGCCAGCGCCCGGGCGGCGCGCGGCGGATCGACGGTTTCGGTCACGCCGGCCGACATCGCGATGGCCGGCGAGGGCGGGTCGATCGGCGAGCTGTCGTGCG
This sequence comes from Burkholderia sp. Ax-1720, assembly GCF_011753035.1. NCBI lineage: Bacteria > Pseudomonadati > Pseudomonadota > Betaproteobacteria > Burkholderiales > Burkholderiaceae > Burkholderia > Burkholderia sp. Ax-1720. The sequence goes on from NZ_VWWK01000135.1 coordinate 10,181, forward strand.
GCGCGTCGGCGATGGGCGGCGCGGCGGCGGGGGCCGTGCCGGGGGCGCCGGAATCGGGCGCGGTGCCGAAGCGGTTGGCGCCGCCCGCGTTATCGGCCGGGTGCAGCGAGAGCGCCGCGAAATCCTGCCGCGAGGACGCGGCGCCGGCCGGATTTCCCTTGTCGCAGCCGGCCAGCATCAGCAGCGCGGCCAGCACCACCAGAACCCTCGATTCTTTCATTTTGCCGACCTGTGATTATGTTCGAATTCAAGATGGCGTTATCTTGATTCAAGGCCGATGTCATATTTGTGAATGGAATGGCGATCCCGATTATTCGATTCGGGATTACTTGTTTTCAGTGTGGTGTAAAGCGTAATTGAAATGCTTTTGAAAGCGATTCGACTCGATGAAAATGCTTGATGAGCCTGATTTTTGCGGATTTTGACGTGGTATCGCCGAGGGGATTGCCGATTCGATTCGTATTTCGCATCAAGTATTTTTTATCGAATTCGGAAATAGATTTGAGTAAATTATTCCATATTGAAAATCGAGGTATTGAAGATGCGAGGCGCGGATCGGGCTTGTAAATTTTTTAATTCGATGCCGATCGGCGGCCACCGCGATCGGGTGGCCGCCCGAGTTTCTTCAGGCCGCGCCGTCGCCTGACGCGAACCCATACAGCTCGGCCGGATTGGTCACCAGGATCCGCTCCAGCGTGGCGGCGCTGCTGAGGTTGCCGATCGCCCAGTCGAGCAGGGCCGCGTCGTCGGGCACCGGCTTCACGTTCGGATGCGGCCAGTTCGAGGCCCACAGGCAGCGCTCGGGATAACGCGCGGCCAGCTCGCGCGCAATCCAGGCCACGTCCTGGTAGGCGGGCGGCCCCTCGCGCGAGCTTTCATAGGGCGCCGACAGCTTGATCCAGCAGCGCCCGCCGTCGAGCAGCCGGCACAGCGCCGCGAAGGCCTCGCCGTCGGCGGCCACCGGCCCGAGGAACTTGCCGAGATGGTCGATCACCAGCCGCGTGGGCAGGCGCGCGAGCAGCGTCTCGTAGTCGGGCAGGGTGCGGCCGTCCAGTTGCAGGTTGATGTGCCAGCCGAGCGCGGCGATGCGCGAGGCCAGCGGCGTGAGCGCATCCCAGCCCAGCACGCCGCCGCGCAGCATCATGAAGCGCAGCCCGCGCATGCCGCCCGCGTGCAGGCGCTGCAGTTCCTCGTCGTCCACGCCGGGCTCCACCACCGCCACGCCGCGCGCGCCGTCGCCGAGCTGCTCGATCGCGGCCAGCGTGCAGCGGTTGTCGGTGCCGTAACCGGTCGGCTGCACCACCACCACGCGCGACAGGCCGAGCGCGCGCTGCATGTCGCGATAGGCGGTGGCGGGCGCCGGCGGCGGCACGAAGGTCGCGCTCGGGGCGAGCGGGTAGGCGTCGTCGTAGACGTGGACATGGCAGTCGCAGGCGCCTGCCAGCGCGTGCACGGGGCTCATCGGTTCGGCTCCTGGAGTTCGATCGGCTGGCGACGCGCCAGGCGCGTGGCATGGGCGGCATTCACGGCGCCGGCGGGGATGCGCCCCTGCAGCAGCGCCTCGACCTGGGCGACGGTCTCGAGCGACTGGTGCTCGATCGCGCCGGGCGTGAGGCCTCCCACGTGCGGCGTGGCGATCACCAGCGGATGCGCGGCCAGCCGCGCGGAGGGCATCTGGTCGGCGGCCATGCCGACGTCGAGCGCGCAGCCGCCGAGCCGGCCGCCGTCGAGCGCGGCCAGCAGGGCCGCCTCGTCCACCAGCTCGCCGCGCGCCGCATTGACGAACACCGCGCCGGGCTTCATCGCCGCGAAACGCTCGGCGTTCATCAACTGCGCCGTGTCGGCATTGGCCGGCGCCAGGCACACCACGTAGTCGGCCTCGCCGAGCAGGGCCTCGAGCCCGGCCTGGTGCATGCGCAGGTCGGTGACGGTGGCGAACGGGTCGGCCACCACCACGCGCATGCCGAAGGCCAGCGCCAGCTCGCACAGATAGCGCGAGATCTGCCCGTAGCCGATCACGCCGAGCGTGGCGCCGCGCAGCTCGCGGCCCATGCGCGGCACCGGGCGCTCGCCGCGGCGGTAGGCGGCGGCGTAGTCGGTGGTCGAACGCGACAGGTCCAGCATCGCGCCGATCACCCACTCGCTGACGGCGGCCATGAAGCCGGCGCTGGCCTGCGTGATCAGCACGCCGTGCTCGCTGGCGGCGGCCACGTCGATGGTGCGGATGTCGACCGCGCAGCGCGCGAAGGCCAGCAGCTCCGGCAGCGCCTCGAACAGCGCGCGCGGCGCCGGCGTCTGGCGATAGCCGATGATGATGTCGGCATCGCGCGCCGCCTCGATCAGCTCCGCGGTGCTCAGCTCGCGGTCCTCGGGGTTGAAGCGCGCCTCGGCGATCGCGCCCAGCGCGGCCGTGGCGTGCGCGCCGAAGTAATGGTCGAGCATCGAGCGCGGATGGCTCACGAATACCTGGGTCATGTGAAGAGTCCTTTAAGGCCGGGTCCGGGACGGACGCGCGACCGATTCGCGCTCGACGAGCGCGATGTCCGTAAAGAGCGTGGGCTCGTGTTCGCGGGGGCTGTCGGGGGCGCGCATCACGCGCTCCACCATCGCCGCGGCCATCGCCGGCACCGGCAGTTGCACGGTGGTCAGCGCCGGGTTCGAGATCGCGCCGAGGAAATGGCCGTCCATGCCGACCACGGAAATATCCTCGGGCACGCGCAGGCCCGCCTCGCGCAGGCCGGCCATCAGGCCCAGCGCCATCAGGTCGTTGACGGCCACGATGCCGCTCGGGCGCTCGGCGTCGAGCGCGAGCCGGCGCGCCAGCTCCAGGCCGTTCTGCGCGATCATCGAATCGCCGTATTCGTCCACGTGGCCGCTGTCGAGCACGCGCGCGCTGGCGGCCAGGCCCGCTTCGGCCGCGGCGGCCAGGAAGCCGTCGATCTTGTCGCGGCGGCTCATGGTGACGCCGGCCAGGGTGGCGTAGGCCAGCCGCGTGTGGCCGTGCTCGATCAGGTGGCGCGTGGCCAGGCGCGCGGCGCCGAAGTTGTCGGGCGTGACGTGGTCGATGCGGCTGGGTTCGCCGTCGATCGCGCGGCGGTCGTAGCTGACCACCACCATGCCGCGCGCGGCGGCGGTCTCCAGGTGGCCCTCGTCGGCCAGCGAGGAGAGCACGATCACGCGGCGCACGCCCTGCGAGAACAGGTCCTCGAAGAACGAGGCTTCCTTGCGCGGGTCGCGATAGGTGTTGCCGATCAGCACGCGATGGCCGTAGCGCTCCTGCGCGAGCGTCTCGATCTCGCGCGCGATGTAGCCGAACATCGGGTTGGCGATCGAGGGCAGCAGCAGGCCGACCAGCGGCGTCTGGCCGGTCTTGAGCTGGCGCGCGAGCTTGCTGGGGCGATACTGCAGCGCCTCCATCGCGGCCCGCACGCGCGCCAGCGTGTCCTCGCGCATCTGGTCGATGCGGCCGTTGAGGACGTTCGATACCGTGCTGACGGACACGCCGGCCTGGCGCGCGACATCCTGAATGGTGCTCATGTCTGGATCTTGTTACCGGCTACAGGCCGAGCCGGGTCGGCAACCACAGGGAAAACGACGGTACCAGGATCAGTACCACGAGAGCCGCGCACAATACCACCAGATATTTGAGCATGGGGCGCGCCACCGCCTTCACCTCGGTGCCGGTGATCGCGCAGGTCGCGAACAGGCCCAGGCCGATGGGCGGCGCGAACAGGCCCAGCCCCATCGCCACCACGATCACGGTGCCGAAGTGCAGCGGGTTGATGCCCAGCTGCATGGCGATCGGGGTGAGCAGCGGGCCGAAGATGATCAGCGCCGGCGCGCCTTCCAGCACCGCGCCGAACACGATCATCAGCAGTACCGACAGAATGATGAACATGGTCGGCCCGTACTGGTGCGCGAAGGCGATCATCGAATCGGACACCAGCATCGGCACCTGCTCGATGGTCAGCGCGAAGGACACGCTGGAGGCCGCCGCCACGATGAACAGGATGCTGCTGGCCATCGAGGCGGCGCGCACGAACACGCGCACGATCAGCCGCGGGTTCAGCTCGCGGAACGCCAGCCAGCCCACCAGCAGCGCATACACCACCGCGAAGGCCGAGACTTCCGTCGAGGTGGCGATGCCCGAGGTCACGCCCTTGCCGATCATGGTGATCATCAGCAGGGCCACCAGCGCGCCGCCCAGCAGCGGCAGCCAGTTGCGCGGGTTGGGCAGCGCCGCGGCCAGGTCGATGCGGCGCCCGGCGATCACGGTCACCGCGGCCAGCGCGACGGCCAGCACCGCTGCCGGCACCACCCCGGCCAGGAACAGCCCCGCGATCGAGATATTCGCGACGAAGCCCATGATGATCATGTTCACGCAGGGCGGGATGGTTTCGGCCATCACCGCGCTGGCGGCCAGCAGCGCCGCGGCCTCGTCGGGATCCTCGCGGCTCTGGCGCACCGCCGGCATCACCACGCCGCCCACCGCGGCGATATCGGCCAGCTTGGAGCCCGACACGCCCGAGAAGAAGGCGGTGGCGATGATGGTGATCAGGCCCAGGCCGCCGCGCACGCGCCCGAACAGGCGCAGCAGCAGCTCGATCAGGCGCGAGGACATGCCGTTGCTTTCCATCAGCAGGCCGGCCAGCACGAAGAAGGGGATCGCCAGCAGCACGAAGTGATCGGTGCCCGCCATCACCTGCTGCGCGTAGACCAGCATCGGCAGCGAGGGTTCGGCGAGGAAGTAGAGCAGGGCCGAGAAGGCCAGCACGAAGCCGATCGGCACGCCCAGCAGCAGGCCGCCCACGAAGCCGGCCGCCATCAGCAGGCCCGGGCCGATCGCGTGGGCCGGCGCGAGCGCGTTCCAGCCGAACACGGCACCCGCCACCGCCAGGCACAGCACCAGCGAGCGCAGCACCTCGCGGCGCGGGCCGTTCAGGGCATTGGCCAGGCCGAACACGGTCATGAAGGCGCTGCCGGCCGCCAGCGGATAGACGTTGATGCAGGCGGGCAGGCCGCTGGGCGTCTGCTGGCCGAAGGAATCGAGCAGCAGGAACACCGAGGACACGCAGAGGTTGCCCGCCACCGCGGCGATCACCCAGTGGCCGGCCTGCACCAGGGTGGCTTGCCAGCGCCCGGGCAGCATGCCGCGGAACAGGTCGACGCCGACGTGCTGGCTGCGCGCCAGCACGCTGGCCGCGCCGCAGAACACCAGCACGATCATCAGCGCGCCCGCCACCTCCTCGGCCCAGTCCACCGGGTTGTGCAGGAAGTAGCGGTAGATCACCGAGACGAACACCACGGCCACGTCGGCCGCGAGCACGGCCGCGCAGAAATACTCGATGCCGTGCAGCAGCGCGGCCAGGCCGCGCGCCAGCGGCGTGCCGGCCCGGGCGGCGGCCGGCGCGGCGAGTTCGGGCGAGGCCGCCGAGGGATCGGGCGAGGTGGACAGTGCGCGCATGGCCTCAGCTCCGCGCGGCCGCGATGGCCTGGAACAGCGGCGAGGTGGCCGGGTACTGCTTCGAGAAGCTCGCGTAGAGCTGGGTCTGCATGGTGTGGCGCACCGCATCGCGGTCGGCCGGCGACATCGGCGTGAAGCGCATGCCGTGCTGCTTCAGTTGCTGTTCGGCGGCGGCGGCGGTCTGGATCGCGGCCTGGCGCTGCTTGGCGGTGGCGTCCTGCATGGCGGCCTGGAAGGCCGGGCGCAGCGCCTCGGGAATCTTGGCCAGCGCGCGGCGGCCCATCACCGCCACCACCGGGCTGAACACGTGCTGGGTCTGCCAGCAGGACTTCACCACCTCGTCGAACTTGCTGGCCAGCACGGTCGCGCAGTCGTGCTCGAAGCCGTCCACCACGCCGGTCTGCGCGGCCATGTAGAGCTCGCCCACCGGGATCGGGGTGGGCACCGCGCCCATCAGCCGGAAGGTGTCCATGAAGGCCGGCGTGGGCAGCACGCGCAGCTTCAGGCCCTTCAGGTCCTGCAGCGATTGCACCGGCTTCTTGGTGAACACGTTGCGCCCGCCGAACGAATAGCCCCAGGCCACCGCCGAGCAGCCGGCGCGCTGCTGCAGCAGCTTGTCGAAGGAGGCGCCCACCGAGCGGTCCATGGCGCGGCCGACGTGGTCGAAGCCGTCGAACAGGTAGCCGAGGTCGAGCATGCCGAGCTCGGGCAGCACCGTCGCCCAGATCGAGGAGCCCGACACCATCATGTCCACCGCGCCCACCTTGACCTGCTGCACCACGTCGCTTTCCTTGCCGAGCTGGCTGTTCGGGAAGAAGTCGATGCGGATCCTGTCGCCCACGCTGGCCTTCAGGTTCGCCGCCAGGTGCTGGTACCAGACGTAATGCGCGGCGTTCTCGTTGGCCGGCATCGACGAGGACAGCCGCAGCGCGATGGGCGCATCGGCGCGCGCCAGGGCCGGCAGGCCGAGGCTCGCGGCCGCGAGCGATGCCGCCGAGGCGGTCTGGAGGAAGCGTCTGCGGGAAGTCGACTGCATGTGGTGTCTCCTGGTTGCCGTTGCCGCGCAGCGGGCAGGGCTGGTTCGTGATTGAAGGTGTCCCGGTATCGGCGCGGCCCGTCGCTCGACACTGTATCGATTTAGTGTATCGATACAGTAAACGTCGTCGGGATCGGATGTCATTGGGGTTTGCCCTCGTGGGGCGGGTCTGCCCGTTCCTGGTGCCTTTTTGAAACGACGAGGCGAAGCCATGGCCCGAATTGCGATTCAAGCCGCTGGCGCGCGGGCCGTTAACCGCGGTTACGCAGCGTCGGATCCCCCGACGCTCATTCCGTTAATTAGCATGTTCAGCAAAATCAAGGTTTCAACCGGCTTGCTGTGCGTCCTGGTCGCGTTCTGCGCGTTCCAGCTCGTCACGGCCGCGCTCGGTTACTGGGCGCTCACGCGCACGCACGACAACGTCATCGAACTGTCGAACGTGGCCGTCGAGCAGATGAAGTCCGTCACCGATGCCACCCAGCAGTTGATGGACGCGCGCATCAATCTCTCGCGCGCCGGCACGCGCATGGTGAAGGGCGGCGTGGAGCCGACCGACATCGTGCAGCACGCGCGCGAGCAGCTCGGCGCGGCCGAGCAGAGCTTCGCGCGTTTCGCCGAGGCCAGCCGCGGCGAGCACGCCGCGCCCGGCGCGGCCGAGCTGGTGGATCGCTACGGCAAGTACCACGCCGCGCTCGGCGAGCTGGCGCAGTTCCTCGATGCCGGCAACGTGCAGGCCTTCCTCGACCAGCCCACCCAGTCCTTCCAGGACAACTACCTGAAGGAGGTGCGCGGCTTCGAGGCCTATGCGGGCAGCTCGGGGCGCGCCTCGCTCGACGCGATCGACGCGCGCCTGTCGCTGTTCAAGCTGGTGGGCGTGGTGATCCTGCTGTTCCTGGCCGCCGTCACGGCGGCCATCCACCTCGGGCTGCGGCGCGGCCTGGTCGCGCCGCTCGAGGAAGCGGGGCGCCACTTCGACCGGATCGCGGCCGGCAAGCTCGACACGCCGATCGCCGCGCGCGGCAGCAACGAGATCGGCCACCTGTTCGCCGGCCTGGCCAACATGCAGGCCAGCGTGGCGGGCACCGTCAGGCTGGTGCGCGAATCGGCCGACGCGATCCACCTGGGCGCCGACGAGATCGCCACCGGCAACGCCGACCTGTCGGCGCGCACCGAGAGCCAGGCCGCCTCGCTGGAGGAAACCGCCTCGAGCATGGAGGAGCTGACCTCCACCGTGCGCCACAACGCCGAGCACGCGCGCGAGGCCAACAGCCTGGCCGCCGGCGCGCTGGAGGCGACCGCCCAGGGCAGCGAGGTGGTCAACCAGGTGGTGGACAAGATGCACAGCATCGCGCAGAGCTCGGACCGCATTGCCGAGATCATCTCGGTGATCGACGGCATCGCCTTCCAGACCAATATCCTCGCGCTCAACGCGGCGGTGGAGGCGGCCCGCGCCGGCGAGCAGGGCCGCGGCTTCGCGGTGGTGGCGGGCGAGGTGCGCGGCCTGGCGCAGCGCAGCGCGCAGTCGGCCAAGGAGATCAAGGCGCTGATCAACGAATCGGTGGAGCTGATCCGCGGCGGCGCGGAGCTGGTCGAGAACGCCGGCGAGGCGATGGGCAAGGTCTCGACCACCATTTCGCGCGTGGCGCAGACCATGGAGGAGATCAGCGCCTCCTCGCGCGAGCAGAGCGCGGGGATCGAGCAGGTCAACATGGCCGTCGCGCAGATGGACGAGATGACCCAGCAGAACGCCGCGCTGGTGGAGGAGGCGGCCGCGGCGGCCTCCTCGCTGCACCAGCAGACCGAGCAGTTGAAGGCGGCGGTGTCGGTGTTCGAGGTGTCGGACGCGGTGATGCGGCCGGCCGAGGCGGCGATGCGGGGCGCGGGGCGCCTGGCGCGCGTGGAGCGGCAGTTCGCCTGACGCAAGGCCCCGGCGGCGGGAAACGATCGGCCCGGTGCTTCCCTGGCGGGAGGCGCCGGGCCGATTGCATTGGCTCCGATTCAAATCCCTGGATTTGGGAAAAAACTGATCGAGTCGGACTCCATTAATGACTCGATTAAATATCTTCCTATTATCTTGATAATCAAATCGTCGCCTATGAATTCGATAAATTTTTGATTTTAACGATTCAACCTCGTAAATCTGTCAGTGGTGATGTGAAAACCCGCGTGCTAATTTTCCATTGTCCTCGATTAATTCGGGGATGACGCGGTAAAACGAAAATCGCCATTCAACCACCTACGGGGACCATCATGGCAGAACTTCATCCTTTCAATCACACCGGCAATTTCACGATCGGCAAGCTGGGCCTGCCCGGCGGGCTGCTGCTCAAGGCCATCCTCACCGTGCCGCAGGGCACCAGCCAGGTGACGGGCCACGGCGTGCTGAGCCAGGCCACCAACCCGCCGCTGCACAACCAATCGGCCTTCCACGGCTCGGTGCATTCGCTGGGCGTCGGCGGTGCCAAGCAGGTCTATGCGCTGCAGGGCACGGCGATTCCGCCGCTGCTGGGCGCGCCGCACGTCACCGAACTGCTGATCCAGCTCGACAGCGTGTGGGGCCGCGCCGGCAAGGCGTCCTATACCTACGTGCAGGGCGAGACGGTCCATCGCGTCGAGGACCAGGAAGTCGCGGTCCAGTGGCTGCTGCAGGAAAACGAACGGGCCGCATGAGGCGTGCCGGTTGCATGCGCGGCGCGACTCGCCGCGCATGACGAGCGATTGAAACCCGCCCGCTCCGATCGGGCGGGTTTTTTATTGGTGCGGCGCGGGAAGGTATTAAGTTGGCGATTAATCGGATTGCCGGTCATTCGAGTGCGGCCTATGGATGGATAATCCGAATTTCCGCCGGGTCGCCTGAAAATACGCGCCGGCGGAATCCAATTGCAATATCGAGTCGCATTGAACGTTTGCGCGCCGATATTCATCGCGCCCGGTCCGCCATCAATTGCCGGCGCGCCTCGGCGGCAGTTGCCAATGAAGGATCGAGCGCCAGCGCGCGATCGTAACTTTCCAGCGCTTCCTCATGCCGCGCCAGCAGTCGCAGCGCGTTGCCGCGATTGCAGAGCACCGCCGGCGAACGCGGCTCGCGCGCGAGGATCGCGTCGTAGCCGGCCAGCGCCTCGTCGGCGCGCCCGGCGCGCAGCAGCACGTTGGCGCGGCAGGCCAGCGCGGCGTGATGGCCCGGCTGCGCGGCCAGCACGCGCTCGCAGCGCGCCATGGCCTCGTCCAGGCGCCCGAGCTGTTCCAGCGCCGCGGCGCTGTCGCCAAGCGCGTCGAGATGGCCGGGATCGCCGGCGATCACCTCGTTGAGGGCGTCGAGCGCCTCGCCGGGCCGCCCCAGGTCGAGCAGGCCGCGCCCGCGCATCGCCTGGATCGCGGCGATGCCCGGCTGGATCTCGGCGGCGCGCTCGAAGGAGAGCAGCGCATCGGCGTGGCGGCCGAGATCGCGCAGCACCAGGCCGCGGTTGAACAGCGACTCGAACGAACGCGGCGCGACCATCAGCGCGCGCTCGTAGCTGTCGAGCGCGTCGGCCGGCCGGCCCAGCGCGCGCAGCGCGGCGCCGCGATTGCAGAGCGCGTCGAGCGTGAGCGGGGCGAGCGCGAGCACGCGATCGAAGGCGGCCAGCGC
>NZ_VWWK01000136.1:0-20168 GCF_011753035.1 Burkholderia sp. Ax-1720
CGCGCCCGTACCGGCCGCGTCGCCGCGCTCGTAGAGCGCAACGCGCATGCCCAGCCCCGCCAGCCGCCAGGCGATCAGGCGGCCGACCAGGCCGCCGCCCAGCACGGCGATATCGGGGCGCTCGCCGGCGGCGCGGCTCATCGCACGCGCTCCGCCGCGAGGTCGGCGCGACTGCCGTCGCCGGCAAGCACGCGAACGCAAGCCGGCCACGGCGGGCAGCACCGCGAAGCATCGGAATCAGGGGAAAACGGCTGGACGTGAAGAACGGGCATGGGCTCCTTCCGTGACGCGCGAGGGCGTGATCGAACGGACGAAACCGGCGGCCTGGGCCGACCGGGCGGCGCCCATGTCGAACCATCGCAATGGATGGCAAGAGCATGGCGACAGCGTGGAAACAGCGCGCGACCCGGTGGTATCGGAAACTTCCCGCGCCGGTATTACCCGGATCGGGTGCGAAGGGTCTCTCTCAGCCTTGCCGCCGCATCGCCCGAGGTCCGTTTCCGGCTCCGGCGGGCAGCAAAGCACCCCTGTTTCGTCAGGCGGCCATTAGACCACAGAAGCCCGAACGCCCGCAAACCGCGCCGCCGCATCGCGCGGCAGGCGGCGGCCGGTTGCGGCGAGGCACCTGGCCAGGTCTGGTCGTTCGACCCCGATCTGCGCGCCGTCACGCGGTGCTGGCACAATGGCCCCTGTTTCGGCCGGCCGCCGGATTCGCCCCGATGGCGCCCCGGCGCGGTTAAGAGCCGTTTAAGCGAGGCGCCGCACAATCCGCGGCAAGCTGTCGCCAACTGGCACGATTTTGTTTGGATGCGCGGCCCGGCTCGCGCATCGCTTCGACAACCCGGCATCGCGCCCCCCAAACGCAGGAAACCCATGACGCCCTCGTCCCCCGCCGCCCGCGCCGCGAACGACGCGCCGCCCGACGACGCCCGCATCTCCGCGTGGAGCCTGATCAAGCCCTACTGGGTGTCCTCGGAATGGAAGCTGGCCTGGTCGCTGCTGATCGCGATCATCGCGATGAATCTCACGGTGGTCTGGATCAACGTCCGGCTCAATGCCTGGAACGGCGCCTTCTACAACGCGCTGCAGCAGAAGGACGCCGCCCAGGTGCCGCACCTGCTGATGATCTTCGCCGGCTATGCGTTCTCCTTCATCATCATCGCCGTCTATAGCCGCTACCTGCGCCAGTTGCTGGGTTTCCGCTGGCGGCAATGGATCACCACCCAGGCGCTCGACGACTGGTTCGGCGACCGCGCCTTCTACCGCATCGAGCGCGACCGGCTGGCCGACAACCCCGACCAGCGGATCACCGACGACCTGAATTCGCTCGCCACCAGCACGCTGTCGCTGACGCTCGACCTGCTCTCGACGGTGGTCACGCTGTTCTCCTTCATCGTGATCCTCTGGTCGATCGCGGGCGCGGCGACCATCTCGCTGGGCGGCACCAGCTTCGTGATTCCCGGCTACATGGTTTGGGCCGCCGCGATCTACGCGCTGATCGGCTCCTACGTGACCTACAAGGCCGGCCATCCGCTGGTCTCGATCACCTACCAGCAGCAGCGCGTCGAGGCCGACCTGCGTTTCGGCCTGATCCGGATCCGCGAGAACGCCGAGCAGATCGCCTTCTACGACGGCATGTCGCGCGAGCGCCAGGGCGCGCTCGACCTGTTCGGCCATATCCGCGAGAACTGGCGGCGCGTGATGTCGATCACCAAGCGCATGACCTTCGTGATCAGCTTCTACGCCCAGCTCGCCAACATCTTCCCGATCGCCGTGGCCTCGCCGCGCTACTTCGCGGGCGCCTACTCGTTCGGCGTGCTGATGCAGATCGTCGGCGCCTTCGGCACCGTCAGCGACTCCTTCTCCTGGTTCGTGAACAGTTACGGCACCCTGGTGGACTGGCGCGCGACCGTCAATCGTCTGCGCGAATTCAAGCGCGTCACGCGCGCCTCGCACCTGAAGGAATCGATGTCGCCGGCCACCGAGCGCGGCGGCATCAACCTGCATTACGTGGACGAGCAGAACCTCGGCACCCACGGCCTGCGCCTCGCCCTGCCCGACGGCAAGCCGCTGTCGCGCATCGACGACATCAGCATCGAGCCGGGTTCGCGCTGGCTGGTGCGCGGCCCCTCGGGCGCCGGCAAGAGCACGCTGATGCGCGCGATGGCGGGCCTCTGGCCGTTCGGCGAGGGCGCGATCGACGCGCCGGTCGGCGCCGCCATGATGTTCGTGCCGCAGCGCAGCTACCTGCCGATCGGCACGCTGAAGGGCGCGCTGGCCTATCCGTCGGCGGTCGATCGCTTCAGCGACGAGGACTGCCGCGCGGCGCTGCGCGACAGCGGGCTGGAAGACTACGCCGGCCGCCTGGAGGAATCGGGCCACTGGACCCAAATCCTCTCGCCGGGCGAACAGCAGCGCCTGGCCGGCGCGCGCGTGCTGCTGCACAAGCCCGACTTCCTGTTCCTCGACGAGGCCACCAGCGCGCTCGACGCCGAGAACGAGGCGCATCTCTACGGCCTGCTGGCGGCGCGCCTGCCGGGCGCGGCGATCGTCAGCATCGCGCACCGCGAGTCGCTGGCGCAGTTCCACGACCGCACGCTGGAGGTGCGGCGCGACGAGGCCGCCGCCTGAGCGCATTCGCAGCCGGCTCCGCCGCAAGGAAAAAGAGCACGCAAAAGCGTGCTCTTTTCACATCCGCGGCGAGACGCCGGCTGGCGTCCCGCGCGTCGCCGCTCAGCGCGGCAGTTCCGAATGGCCCATCAGGAACGCGTCGACCGAGCGCGCGCACTGGCGGCCTTCGCGGATCGCCCAGACCACCAGCGACTGGCCGCGGCGCATGTCGCCGGCCGCGAACACCTTGTCGACCGAGGTCGTGTAGGCGCGCTCGCCCTCGGTGGCCGCGCGCGCGTTGCCGCGCGCATCCTTGGCCACGCCGAAGGCATCCAGCACCGGCGCGGCCGGCTGCGTGAAGCCCATCGCCAGCAGCACCAGGTCGGCCTTCATCTCGAACTCCGAGCCCGGCACCTCGACCATCTTGCCGTCCTTCCACTCGACGCGCGCGGCGATCAGCTTCTCGACCTTGCCGTTCTTGCCTTCCAGGCGCTTGGTGGCGACCGCCCAATCGCGCTCGCAGCCCTCGTCGTGCGACGAGGAGGTGCGCAGCTTGATCGGCCAGTACGGCCAGACCATCGGCTTGTTTTCCTGCTCGGGCGGCTGCGGCAGCAGCTCGAACTGCGTGACCGACTTCGCGCCGTGGCGGTTCGAGGTGCCCACGCAATCCGAACCGGTATCGCCGCCGCCGATCACCACCACGTGCTTGCCCTTGGCGAGCAGCTGGTCGGCCACCTTGTCGCCGGCATTGACGCGGTTCTGCTGCGGCAGGAAGTCCATCGCGAAATGCACACCCTCGAGCTCGCGGCCCGGCACCGGCAGGTCGCGCGGCGTTTCCGAGCCGCCCGCGATCACGATCGCGTCGAACTCTTCCTTGAGCGTGTCAGGCGAGATGGTTTCCTTCGCCAGGCTGCCGATCTGCGGCGGCAGCGGATCCTTGCCGATGAACACGCTGGTGCGGAAGGTCACGCCCTCGGCTTCCATCTGGCGCATGCGGCGGTCGATCAGCCACTTCTCCAGCTTGAAGTCGGGGATGCCGTAGCGCAGCAGGCCGCCGACGCGATCGTTCTTCTCGAACACCGTCACCTCGTGGCCGGCGCGCGCGAGCTGCTGCGCGGCCGCCAGGCCCGCCGGGCCGGAGCCGACCACGGCCACCTTCTTGCCGGTCTTGTGGGCGGCCGGCAGCGGCTTGACCCAGCCTTCGGCCCAGGCCTTGTCGATGATCGCGTGCTCGATCGACTTGATGCCGACCGGGTCGTTGTTGATGCCGAGCGTGCAGGCCGCCTCGCAGGGCGCCGGGCAGATGCGGCCCGTGAACTCGGGGAAGTTGTTGGTCGAGTGCAGCACCTCGATGGCCTGCTGCCAGTCCTGGCGATACACCAGGTCGTTGAAGTCCGGAATGATGTTGTTGACCGGGCAGCCGTTGTTGCAGAACGGGATGCCGCAGTCCATGCAGCGCGCGCCCTGGACCTTCGCGTCGTCGTCGGACAGCGCCGCGACGAATTCCTTGTAATGCTTCACACGGGTGAGCGGAGCCTCGTACGCCTCGTGGCGGCGTTCGAACTCGAGAAAACCGGTTGCCTTGCCCATAAGGTTCTCGTCTGAATCGGGGGTGGTTCGGGTGGGGACCCGTGCCCGCCGCATCGAGCGGCGGGCACGTTCGCTAGTTCATTTCGATCGTCGGCGTCAGGCTGCGACGGCTTCCTTCGCGGCCTTGGCGGCCGCGATCTCGCCGAGCGCGCGCTTGTATTCGTGCGGGAACACCTTCACGAACTGGCGGCGCGCCGCATCCCAGTTTTCCAGCAGCGACTTCGCGCGCGGCGAGCCGGTGAACTGGAAGTGACGCTCGATCAGCCCCTTCAGGAGCGCTTCGTCGGTCTGGCCGGCGTGCCAGATCGCGCGGTCGACCGTGCGTTCCTGCTCGACCTGCTGCAGCACCGGATCGAGCGCGACCATCGCCTTGTTGCACTTGGCCGCGAAGCTGCCGTCCGGATCGTAGACATAGGCCAGGCCGCCCGACATGCCGGCCGCGAAGTTGCGCCCGGTCTCGCCGAGCACCACCACCGTGCCGCCCGTCATGTATTCGCAGCCGTGGTCGCCGGTGCCCTCGACCACCGCCGTGGCGCCCGAGTTGCGCACGCAGAAGCGCTCGCCGGCCACGCCGCGGAAGAAGGCCTCGCCTTCCAGCGCGCCGTACATCACCGTGTTGCCGCAGATGATGTTTTCCTCGGACTTGCCGCGGAAGTCGTTGGTCGGGCGGATGATGATGCGGCCGCCCGACAGGCCCTTGCCGACATAGTCGTTGCCGTCGCCGACCAGGTCGAGCGTGACGCCCTTCGCCAGGAAGGCGCCGAAGCTCTGGCCCGCCGTGCCCTTCAGCTGGATATGGATGGCATCGTCGGCCAGGCCGTCGCGGCCGTACTTCTTGGCGATCACGCCCGAGAGCATCGCGCCGACCGTGCGGTTCACGTTGCGCACCGGCTGGATGAAGGACACGTGCTCGCCGTTCTCGATCGCCGCCTTCGATTTTTCGAGCAGCGTGTGGTCGAGCGCGCGCTCGAGGCCGTGGTCCTGCACGTCGACGTGGCGCGTCGATGCGTTCTCGACCTGCGGCTGGTAGAACACGCGCGAGAAGTCGAGGCCCTTGGCCTTCCAGTGCTCGACGCCCTTGCGCGTGTCGAGCAGGTCGGCGCGGCCGATCAGCTCGTCGAACTTCGCGATGCCGAGCTGGGCCATGATCTCGCGCACTTCCTCGGCGACGAAGAAGAAGTAGTTCACCACGTGCTCGGGCTGGCCCGAGAACTTCGCGCGCAGCACCGGGTCCTGCGTGGCGACGCCGACCGGGCAGGTGTTCAGGTGGCACTTGCGCATCATGATGCAGCCCTGGACCACCAGCGGCGCGGTGGCGAAGCCGAACTCGTCGGCGCCGAGCATCGCGCCGATCGCGACGTCGCGGCCGGTCTTCATCTGGCCGTCGGCCTGCACGCGGATGCGCCCGCGCAGCCCGTTCAGCACCAGGGTCTGCTGGGTTTCGGCCAGGCCCAGTTCCCAGGGCGTGCCGGCATGCTTGAGCGAGGACAGCGGCGAGGCGCCGGTGCCGCCGTCATGGCCGGCCACCACCACGTGGTCGGCCTTGGCCTTGGCGACACCCGCCGCCACCGTGCCCACGCCGACTTCCGACACCAGCTTCACCGAGATGCTGGCCACCGGGTTGACGTTCTTCAGGTCGTGGATCAGCTGCGCCAGATCCTCGATCGAGTAGATGTCGTGGTGCGGCGGCGGCGAGATCAGGCCGACGCCCGGCACCGCGTAGCGCAGCTTGCCGATGTATTCCGAGACCTTGTGGCCGGGCAGCTGGCCGCCCTCGCCGGGCTTCGCGCCCTGCGCCATCTTGATCTGGATCTGGTCGGCCGAGGACAGGTACTCGGCCGTCACGCCGAAGCGGCCCGAGGCCACCTGCTTGATCTTCGAGCGCAGCGAATCGCCGTCCTTGAGCGGGATGTCGCGCACCACTTCCTCGCCGATCACCGAGCGCAGCGTCTCGCCGCTCTTGATCGGGATGCCGCGTAGCTCGTTCCTGTAGCGGTTGACGTCCTCGCCGCCCTCGCCGGTGTTCGACTTGCCGCCGATGCGGTTCATCGCCACCGCCAGCGTGGCGTGCGCCTCGGTGCTGATCGAGCCCAGCGACATCGCGCCGGTGGCGAAGCGCTTGACGATATCCTTGGCCGATTCGACGTCGTCGATCGGGATCGCGCGGGACGGATCGACCTTGAACTCGAACAGGCCGCGGAAGGTCATGTGACGGCGCGTCTGGTCGTTGATCAGGTGCGCGTATTCCTTGTACGTCTGGTACGAGTTGCTGCGCGTGGCGTGCTGCAGCTTGGCGATCGAATCCGGGGTCCACATGTGGTCCTCGCCGCGGATCCGGAACGCGTACTCGCCGCCCGCGTCGAGCATGTCGCGCAGCAGCGGGTTGTCGCCGAAGGCGTCGCGATGCAGGCGCAGCGCTTCCTCGGCCACCTCGAACAGGCCGATGCCGCCGACCTTCGAGGCCGTGCCCTTGAAGTACTTGTTGACCAGCTCGCCGGCCAGGCCGACCGCTTCGAAGATCTGCGCGCCGGTGTAGGACATGTAGGTCGAGATGCCCATCTTCGACATCACCTTGTAGAGGCCCTTGCCGACCGCCTTGGTGAAGTTGTAGATCGCCTTCTCGGCCGACAGGTCGCCCGGCAGGCCTTCGGCCAGCTTGGCGAGCGTTTCCATCGCCAGGTACGGGTGGACCGCTTCCGCGCCGTAGCCCGCCAGCAGCGCGAAGTGGTGCGTCTCGCGCGCCGAGCCGGTCTCGACCACCAGGCCGGTGCTGGTGCGCAGGCCTTGGTCGACCAGGTGCGAGTGGATCGCCGAGGTGGCCAGCAGCGCCGGGATCGCCACCGTGTCCGCGTCGGTCTTGCGATCCGACACGATCAGGATGTTGTAGCCCGACTTGACCGCGTCGGCGGCCTCGGCGCACAGCGAGGCCAGGCGCGCCTCGATGCCTTCCTTGCCCCAGCCGGCCGGGTAGCAGATGCTCAGCTCGTAGGCGCTGAACTTGCCGCCGGTGTACTGGTCGATCGAGCGGATCTTGGCGATGTCCTTGAAGTCGAGCACGGGCTGCGAGACTTCGAGGCGCATCGGCGGGTTGACGTTCTGCGTGTCGAGCAGGTTCGGCTTCGGGCCGATGAAGGACACCAGCGACATCACCATGTTCTCGCGGATCGGGTCGATCGGCGGGTTGGTGACCTGCGCGAACAGCTGCTTGAAGTAGTGGTAGAGCGTCTTGTTCTTGTTGGACATGACCGCCAGCGGCGAGTCGTTGCCCATCGAGCCGACCGCTTCCTCGCCCTGCTGCGCCATCGGCGCCATCAGGAACTTGAGGTCTTCCTGCGTGTAGCCGAAGGCCTGCTGGCGGTCGAGCAGCGTCGACGCCGAGCGGCGCTCGGCCGCGACGTCCTCGTCCTTGGGCTCGATCTCGTCGAGCTTGATGCGCACCGCGTCGATCCAGCTCTTGTAGGGCTTGGCGTTGGCGAGGTTGTCCTTCAGTTCCTTGTCGTCGATGATGCGGCCGTGCTCCATGTCGATCAGGAACATCTTGCCCGGCTGCAGGCGCCACTTCTTGACGATCTTCGACTCGGGGATCGGCAGCGTGCCGGCTTCCGAGGCCATGATCACCAGGTCGTCGTCGGTGACGATGTAGCGCGCCGGACGCAGGCCGTTACGGTCCAGCGTCGCGCCGATCTGGCGGCCGTCGGTGAAGGCGATCGCGGCGGGGCCGTCCCACGGCTCCATCATCGCGGCGTGGTACTCGTAGAAGGCGCGGCGGTTGTCGTCCATCAGCGTGTGCTGTTCCCAGGCTTCCGGGATCATCATCATCATCGCGTGGACCAGCGGGTAGCCCGCCATCACCAGCAGCTCGAGACAGTTGTCGAACGAGGCCGTGTCCGACTGGCCGGGGTAGATCAGCGGCCAGAGCTTGGGCAGGTCGTCGCCGAGCACGTGGCTGGCGATCGCGCCGGTACGTGCGTTGAGCCAGTTGACGTTGCCCTTGACGGTGTTGATCTCGCCGTTGTGGGCGATCATCCGGTACGGGTGGGCCAGTTCCCAGGCCGGGAAGGTGTTGGTCGAGAAGCGCTGGTGCACCAGGGCCAGCGCCGAGACCACCCGCACGTCCTGCAGGTCGCGGTAGTACACGCCGACCTGGCCGGCCAGCAGCAGGCCCTTGTAGACGATGGTGCGCGCCGACATCGACGGCACGAAGTATTCCTTGCCGTGCTTGAGCTTGAGCGCCTGGATGCGGTGGCTGGCGGTCTTGCGGATCACGTACAGCTTGCGCTCGAGCGCGTCGGTGACGATCACGTCCTTGCCGCGGCCGATGAAGATCTGGCGGATCAGCGGCTCGGAGGCCTTCACCGTCGGCGAGATCGGCATGCTCGAATCGACCGGCACGTCGCGCCAGCCCAGCACCACCTGCCCTTCCGCCTTGACGGTGCGCTCCAGTTCCTGTTCGCAGGCGATCCGCGAGGCGTTTTCCTTCGGCAGGAAGATCATGCCGACCCCATATTCGCCGGCCGGCGGCAGCGTCACGCCCTGGCGCGCCATTTCCTCGCGATAGAACGCGTCCGGAATCTGGATCAGGATGCCCGCGCCGTCGCCCATCAGCGGATCGGCGCCGACCGCGCCGCGGTGATCGAGGTTCTCCAGGATCTTCAGACCCTGCTCGATGATCTCGTGGCTCTTCTTGCCCTTGATGTGAGCGACGAAGCCGACGCCGCAAGCGTCGTGCTCGTTCTGCGGGTCGTACAGACCTTGCGCGGCGGGGACCGCGCGCTGCGGCTCTTGGTGGTCGTTCATGGGGACACCGTCTGAGTAAGGGCCTCGCGGCCGTTGAAACATCTGCTTTTGGGCCCGCCGCTTCGGCGGCGGCGTGGCGGGCCAAAGCCGGACACAGTTGCGCCCGGCCTGCCGGAATTCGGAATATACGCGACGAATCAACGGAATAGCAAATAAAACCGCTTGCTCTGACACCAATTAAATGGATGTTTCGATTTGGTGCTATTTTATTAGGGACGTATCGATTTGGTGCAAAAAAAGCGGCATCCGAAGATGCCGCCTTTTGATTCGCCGGCCCGGCTTACTGGTGCGCGGGCGGGTTGTGTGGGCCGTTGTTTTCACGTACCTTACGCGGCCGACCGCGCGGCAGGGGCGAAACGCGCCGATTGGCGGTGCGCGCCGCCCACTCGCGGTAGGTCTCGCCGCCCAGCACCCAGCCCTTCAGGGTGGCCTGCTGGAGCTGCTCGGTCTGGCGCTCGTCGAGCGGCTGCTCGCAGAGCTCCTTGTAGGCGCGCTGCCGTTCGAACGGCGTATTGCCGAGCGCCCAGTAGAGCGGGTGGTCGGTGATCAGGCTGTCGACGGTCAGGCCGATGTGGTGGCGGTAGCTCGACCAGCGATAGGCCTCGGCCGCCTGCACCAGCTGCGCGCGCACCGGGCTCAGCTCCACCACGCGGCTGGCGAGCAGGAAATAGCGCTCGCCCTCGATCACGGTGGCGCGGTAGCGGCCTTCCCACAACGTGCCGCGCCGCGAGTAGCGTCGGTTGAAGTGCGCGACGTAACGCCGGCCTACCGCCTGCATCGCCTTTGGCAGGCTCGCCTCGTCGCTCGGGGTGACGAGCAGCTGCACCTGCCGCGGCAGCAGCACGTAAGCATGCACCGCCAGTTGATGATCGCGCGCCGCCGCCTTCAGGCAATCGATGAACAGCTCGTAATCCTGATCGTCGACGAACGCCGGTTGCTGATCGAGGCCGCGCAGGATGACGTGCTGCGGCTGATCGGGAACATAGAGTCGTGCTAGCCGTGCCATGCTGAATGTCCGTTTGATCGCGTTAGGAAAAACCCGAAGGCCCGAATGACTGCATCCGCGCAGAGCCCCGCGCGGCAGGGAGGAATCGCACGTTCGTACGAAACCTAGGGAGATTGCTCTAGCTTACAAGCCTGTTCCGTTTGAAACGCCGTGGTCATAATGAGCACGCCTTAAATCGAGGAGGAGACACACCCATGAAACAAAAATTGGCCATTACGGGGGCCGTTGCGCTCGCATTCATGACTGCCGGCACCGCCGCGCAAGCGCAATCGGCAGGTAGCTTCTACGTCACCACGGGCTGGTTCCACCTCGCCCCGCAGGACTCGAGCGATCCGCTCAAGGTGATGACCGTCGGCGGCAGGTCCGTCAACCAGTCGGTGCCCAACACCGGCGCCGGCATCAGCGACTCCGACACGCTCGGCTTCACCGCCGGGTATTTCGTGACCGACCACATCGCTGCCGAGTTCGTCTACGGGATCCCGCCAAAGTTCAATCTGGACGGCAAGGGTTCGTTCGAACAGTTCGGCACGCTCGGCCGCGCCTATCAGTGGAGCCCGGCTGTCCTGCTCAAGTACTACTTCAACAGCGCCGAGGCCAAGTTCCGTCCCTACGTGGGCGTGGGCGCATCGTACATCTATTTCACCGGCGCCAAGCTGACCAACACCGCCTTCGAGCGCGGCGTGCTGGGCGGCCCGACCAACGTCACCACCAGCAACCAGTGGGCGCCCGTGTTCAACGCCGGCTTCAACTACAACTTCAACAAGCACTGGTTCGCCGGCCTGTCGATCTCGTACATCCCGGTCAGCTTGACGGCCACCCTGACGAGCCAGTCCGCCACCCAGGTCGGCACGCTGACGCGCACGTCTCAAGCTCACATCAAGCTCGACCCGATCGTCAGCTACGTCAACATCGGGTACCGCTTCTAAGCGTAGTCGAATATTTGGGGAATGGTTAATTTCGCTGCAATTTGTAGCGATTTTTTCCTGACGTTACGAAAGCGGGCCGCGAGCATGCCTTGCGGCCCGCTCTTCGGAGTAGATTCCTACCCCAAATAGCCGATCGGCGATATTTTCATTTTTCCCGCCAGGCCGCTCCGGCCGAAAAATCGTTCCGATTTGGAGGCGATGCTCGGCCAGGCGAATCATTCACCGGCGATCTGGCCCGCTATCGGCAGGCGAGGATGGATAGGCTCGACCCGCTCGTCGATACGGAAGGCGATCGACAGGCGGTCTCGCCACAAGCTTCAGGTGAAATCGGGACCGATCAGGTCGATGCGATCGGTGCAGATCAGGTCGACGCCCCAGTCCATCAACTCGCGGGCACGCGCCGGCTCGTTGACCGTGTAGGCCAGCATGCGCAGGCCCGCGGCGCGGATCTCCGCCACGCGGGCCGCATCGAATTCGCGATGGTTGGCATGCAGCGCGACGCAGCCGAGTTCGGCGGCGAGCGCGCGCCAGTCGTCCGGCAGGGTCTCGACCAGCAGGCCCCGCGGCAGGTCCGGCACCGCGCGGCGCGCCGCATCGAGCGCATCCACCGAGAACGAGGACAGCAGCGGCGGCACCGCCGCGCCGCGCCAGTAGCGCGCCGTGTCGAGCGCCACCCGCTCGCCCGTCTCGACCTCGCGGCCCGGGCAGGGCTTGATCTCGACGTTGGCCGCCAGGCCGAGCGCGAGACAGCGCGCGGCGGCGGCCTCCAGCGTCGGCATCTGCTCGCCGGCGAAGCGCGCGTCGAACCAGGCGCCCGCGTCGAGCGCGGCCAGTTCCTGGTAGCGCATCGCGGCGGCCGGGCCCCGGCCGTTCGAGGTGCGCTCGACGCCGTCGTCGTGCAGCAGGAAGCTCACCGCGTCGGCGGACAGCTTGGCGTCGAATTCCACCATGCGATGGCCGCGCCGCGCGCCCTCCTCGAGCGCCGCCAGGGTGTTCTCGGGCGCGAGCTTGCCGCCGCCGCGATGCGCGACGATGCGCGCGATACCTTCGTAGGGCCAGGATTTCGGATCCGTCATGGTCTCGTCCCCGCGTATCAGTTGGCGCGCCGGCCCGTGACCGGATCGAAGAAGTGCAGCCGGTGGGCCGGCAGCGACACCGGCAGCGCCGTGCCGGGCGCAGGGCGATCCGCATGCGGCAACCGCACCACCACGTCGCCGGCGCCCCAGCGACCGTGGACGAGATTGTCGGCGCCCAGCAGCTCGCAGGAGTCGACCGTCAACGGCGCGACCGGCATGCCCGGCTGCGGCGTCATATGCTCGGGCCGCACGCCGAGCACCCACTCGGCGCCCGGCGCCACCTCGCGGCCGATGCCGGGAGCGCCGGCCACCGGCAGGCGCGGGCCGCCCTCGGCCACCTCGAACACGCTGCCATCGGCCGACAGCCGGCCGCGCAGCAGGTTCATCGCCGGCGAGCCGATGAAGCTCGCCACGAACAGCGTCGCCGGCTTCTCGTAGACCTCGACCGGCGCGCCGATCTGCTCGGCATGGCCGCGATTCATCACGATCACGCGTTGCGCCAGCGTCATCGCCTCGATCTGGTCGTGCGTGACATAGACGCTGGTGGTGCGCAGCCGTGCATGCAGGCGCTGGATCTCGAGCCGCATCTGCACGCGCAGCTTGGCGTCGAGGTTCGAGAGCGGCTCGTCGAACAGGAACACCGCCGGCTCGCGCACGATCGCGCGCCCCATCGCGACGCGCTGGCGCTGGCCGCCCGAGAGCTCGCGCGGGCGCCGCCCGAGCAGCGGCTCGAGCTCGAGGATCTTCGCCGCCGAGGCCACCCGCGCCTCGATGGTGGCGCGCTCGATGCCGCGGATCCTCAGGCCGTAGCCCATGTTCTGCGCCACCGTCATGTGCGGATAAAGCGCGTAGTTCTGGAACACCATCGCGATATCGCGATCCTTGGGCTCCAGCGTATTGACCACCCGCCCGCCGATCGCGATCTCGCCCTCGGAGACGCTCTCAAGGCCCGCGATCATCCGCAGCAGGGTCGACTTCCCGCAGCCGGACGGCCCGACCAGCACGATGAATTCGCCATCCTCGATCTGGACATCGATCCCGTGCAGGACGACGTGCTTGCCGTCATAGGTCTTCCTGACGCCATTCAAGCTCAGTGCAGCCATGCTTCGAAACTCTCCGGATAAGCGGTTATTTTTCGGTGTCCACCAGGCCGCGCACGAACCAGCGCTGCATGGCCAGCACCACCACCAGCGGCGGCAGCATGGTCAGCATGGTGGCGGCCATCACCAGGTGCCATTCGGTGGCCGCGTCGCCGCTGGCGATCATCGACTTGATGCCCACCACCGCGTTCGACATCGCGCCGTCGGTGGCGACCAGGATCGGCCACAGGTACTGGCTCCAGCCGTAGATGAAGGTGATCACGAACAGCGCGGCGATGCTGGTGCGCGACAGCGGCAGCACCACGTCCCAGAAGAAACGCAGCGGCCCGGCGCCGTCGATGCGCGCGGCCTCCATCAGCTCGTCGGGCAGGGTCATGAAGAACTGCCGGAACAGGAAGGTGGCGGTGGCCGAGGCGATCAGCGGCAACGTCAGGCCCGCGTAGCTGTTGGTCAGGTGCAGCGTCGAGACCACCTGCACGGTCGGGAAGATACGCACCTCGACCGGCAGCATCAGGGTGACGAAGATCAGCCAGAACGCGGTGTTGCGAAACGGGAAGCGGAAATAGACGATCGCGTAGGCGGACAGGATCGACACCGCGATCTTGCCGATCGAGATGACCAGCGCCATCACCAGGCTGTTCATCAGCAGGATGCCGAACGGCGTGGTGGTCGCGCCGCTGCCGCGACTCCAGATGGTGGCGATGTTCTCGAACAGGTGGGTACTCGGGATCAGCGACATGGGCACCCGGAACACCTCCTGCGCGTTCATGGTGGCGGCGCAGAAGCCCACGTAGACGGGGAACAGCACCAGCACGGCGCCCACCATCAGCACCGCGTGGCAGAACAGGTCGAAACCCCTGCGATTCTCGATCATGAGTATTGCACCCTGCGTTCGACGAAACGGAACTGCACCACGGTGAGCGCCACCACGATCGCCATCAGCACCACCGATTGCGCGCCCGAGCTGCCGATGTCGAGCCCCTGGAAGCCTTCGGTGAAGATCTTGTAGATCAGCGTCTTGGTGCTCTGGCCGGGGCCGCCGGCGGTGGCCGCGTCGATCACCGGGAAGGTGTCGAAGAAGGCATAGACCAGGTTCACCACCAGCAGGAAGAAGCTGGTCGGCGAGAGCAGCGGCAGCGCGATGTTGAAGAAGCGTCGCACCGGGCCGGCGCCGTCGATCGCGGCCGCCTCGATCAGCGAGCGCGGGATCGCCTGCAGGCCGGCGTAGAAGAAGAGGAAGTTGTAGCTGACCTGCTTCCAGATCGAGGCCACCACCACCAGCGCCATCGCCTGGTTCGCGTCGAGCGCGTGATTCCAGACGATGCCGAGCCGGGCCAGCGCATAGGTGATCACGCCGATGCTCGGATTGAACAGGAAGGCCCACAGCACGGCCGCAATCGTTGGCGCGACCGCGTAAGGCCAGATCAGCAGGGTGCGATAGCTGCGCGCGCCGCGCACCACGCGATCGGCGCAGGCCGCCAGCAGCAGCGACACCGCCAGCCCGCCGATGGTGACCAGCGCGCTGAACACCAGGGTGGTGCGAAACGAATCGAGGTAGAGCGGATCGCCGAACAGGTGCGCGAAGTTCGCCAGGCCGACGAATTCGCTGGTGGTGCCGAACGCGTCCTGGGTCTGGGTCGACTGCCAGAGCGCGACGCCGGCCGGCCACAGGAAGAAGATCGCCGTGATCGCGAGCTGCGGCGCGACCAGCAGGTAGGGCAGCACGCTCGTGCCGAAACGGGAGCGGGATGACATCGGAGGAATTCCGTCGAAGGAAACGAAACGCCGCCGCGCCGGGGCGCGGCGGCGGGCCGGGCTCAGGAGCCCTGCTTCTCGAAGCGGCGCAGCAGCTCGTTGCCGCGCGAGACGGCCGAGTCGAGCGCCGCCTGCGGCGTCTTCTTCTGCGCCCAGACCTGCTCGAGCTCCTCGTCGACCACGGTGCGGATCTGCGGCATGTTACCCAGGCGCAGGCCCTTGGTGAACGGCAGCGGCGGCTTGTTCAGCATCTGCTTGGTGGCCGTGTCGGCGCCCGGGTTCTTCGCGTAGAAGCCCTGCTCGCGCGTCAGGTCGTAGGCGGCCGTGGTGACCGGCAGGTAGCCCGTGTCCTGGTGCCACTTGGCGGCCACCGGGGCCGAGCTCAGGTAGGCCAGGAACTTCGCCACGCCCTTGTAGGTGTTGGCGTCCTTGCCGCCCAGCACCCACAGGCTCGCGCCGCCGATGATGGCGTTCTGCGGCGCGCCCTTCACGTCGGCGTCGTAGGGCATCATGCCGGTGCCGAAATCGAACTTCGCGTACTTGCGGATGGTGGCCAGCGCGCCCGACGAGGTGGTCATGATCGCGCAGTCGCCGCTGTAGAACTTGCCGGTGGCCTCGTCCTTGCGGCCGGCATAGGTGAAGCTGCCTTCCTTGGCCATGTCCTGCAGGAACTGGATATGGGCGACCTGCCGCGGCTTGTTGAATTCGAGCACCGCGTCGGTACCGTCGAAGCCGTTGTTGCGCGTGGCGAACGGCAGGCCGTGCCAGGCGCTGTAGTTCTCGAGCTGGATCCAGCCCTGCCAGCCGGTGGTGTAGCCGCAGGTCGAGCCGGCCTTGCGCAGCTTCTCGGCATCGGTCTTCAGCTCGGCCCAGGTCTTGGGCGGCTGGTTCGGATCGAGCCCGGCCTTCTTGAACATGTCCTTGTTGTAGTACAGCACCGGCGTCGAGCTGTTGAACGGCATCGACACCAGCTGGCCCGTCTTCGCGTCGCTGTAGTAGCTGGCCACGGTCGGCACGAAGGATTTCTCGTCGAGCGGCACGCCGGCCTGCTTGAACACCTCGGAGACCGGGATCACGGCCTTCTTGGCCTGGATCATGGTGGCGGTGCCGACTTCATACACCTGGAGGATCGCCGGCGCGTTGCCGCTGCGATAGGCCGAGATGCCGGCGGCCAGCGCCTGGTCGTAGGTGCCCTTGAACACCGGCACGATCTTGTAGTCGCTCTGCGAGGCGTTGAACTGGTCGGCGATCGCGTTGACCTTGTCGCCGAGCGCCGCTTCCATCGCGTGCCAGAACTGGATCTCGGTGGCGGCGAAGGCGGCATTCTGCATTCCGAACCAGATCATGCCGCCCGCAGCCAGCGAGCGAACCAGGGTGTTGACTCTCATTGACCATCTCCAAATGGTGTGCGGCCGGCTCGAATGTCCGACCGCTGTTGTTGCCCGCCGCGTTGTCCCGTCGAGCCAAAACGCGGCAGTCTAATTCTCGTCCATGACAAAAAGGCGTTGATATTCTTTCAACGCGAAGCGGTCGGTCATGCCGGCGATATAGTGCGCGACGAGCCGCGGCTGGGCGGCCGCGTCGTCGCTCTGGTAGGCCGGCGGCAACAGGCGCGGATCCCCGGTGAAGGCCTGGTAGAGCCCCTTGACGACGCGCTGCGCCTTGTTGGCCATGCGCATCACCTTGTAGTGACGATAGAGGTTGCGGAACAGGAAGCGCTTGAGCTCGGCCGCCTCCTCGGCGATCACGGCGCTGTGCGCGACCAGTTGCGGGCAGCGCCGCACGTCGTCGAGCGAGGCCGGCGCGTGCTCGGCCAGGTTGCGCGTGGTCGCGTCGATCAGGTCGACGATCAGCGTATTGATGATGCGCCGCACCGTCTCGTGCACCAGCCGGCGGCCTTCCAGCGAGGGGAAATCGGCCAGCGCGGCATCGTGGTGGCGGCGCCAGAGCGCCACGCCCGCCAGTTGCTCGATCGAGATCAGGCCCGAGCGCAGGCCGTCGTCGACGTCGTGGTTGTTGTAGGCGATCTCGTCGGCGATGTTGGCGATCTGCGCCTCCAGCGAGGGCCGCCGGCCGTCGAGGAAGCGCTCGCCGAGCTCGCCGAGCCGGCGCGCGTTCTCCCTTGAGCAATGCTTGAGAATGCCCTCGCGCGTCTCGAAGCAGAGATTCAGGCCGTCGAAGGCGCCGTAATGCTCCTCCAGCTCGTCGACCACCGCGAGGCTCTGCAGGTTGTGCTCGAAACCGCCGTGCTCGCGCATGCACTCGTTGAGCGCGTCCTGCCCGGCATGGCCGAAGGGCGTATGGCCGAGGTCGTGCGCCAGCGAAATCGCCTCCACCAGGTCCTCGTTCAGCCGCAGGTTGCGCGCCACCGAGCGCGCGATCTGCGCGACCTCGAGGCTGTGCGTCAGGCGCGTGCGAAACAGGTCGCCCTCGTGGTTCACGAACACCTGGGTCTTGTATTCGAGGCGGCGGAAGGCCGTCGAATGGACGATGCGGTCGCGGTCGCGCTGGAATTCGGTGCGCGCGGCGGGCGCCGTCTCGGGATGGCGGCGGCCGCGCGTGTTCGCGGAATGGGCCGCGTAGGGGGCGAGGTGCGCTTCGAGCGCGGCGACGGTGGGCGCCGCGACGGGACCGGCCGAGCTACCGGAGCGGCCTTGGCGGGAAGCGTCGGTGGGGTGTGGCAACTCGCGGGGTGTTTCGCTCACTGTCTCCTCCACTGCGGGGGCGCCGGCCGATCCGGCACCCGGTACATGGCCGGCTCGATGCGGAAATCAGACCGGCCCTGGCAAGGCGCCGGGGCCGGATCGCGCCGGAATGCGACCGATGTTAGCCGATGGCGGCCGCGAGCGTGGCCTCGACGATCTCGTCGGGCGCCGCGGTGATGGCCGCCGTGCCGAGCCCGTCGAGCACGATGAACTTGATCGCGCCGGCCTCGGCCTTCTTGTCGACCTGCATCAGCTCGACATAGCGCGCGGCGCCCAGGTCGGGGGCGCGCACCGGCAGGTGGGCGGCCGCGATCACGCGGTCCAGGCGCCGGCGGGCGGCGTCGTCGAGCCGGCCCAGGCGCACCGAGAGATCGGCCGCCATCACCATCCCGCAGCCGACCGCCTCGCCGTGCAGCCACTCGCCGTAGCCGAGGCCGGCCTCGATCGCGTGGCCGAAGGTATGGCCGAAATTGAGGATCGCGCGCAGCCCGCCCTCGCGCTCGTCGGCGGCCACCACGCGGGCCTTGATCTCGCACGAGCGCTTGACCGCCTCGGTCAGCGCGGCCGGCTCGCGACGGTTGAGCGCCTCGATATCGGCCTCGATCCAGTCGAAGAAGGCGGCATCGGCGATCGCGCCGGTCTTGATCACCTCGGCGATGCCGGCCGCCAGCTCGCGCTCCGGCAGCGTGCGCAGCGCGCCGATGTCGGCGATCACGGCCTGCGGCTGGTAGAACGCGCCGATCATGTTCTTGCCGAGCGGGTGGTTGATGCCGGTCTTGCCGCCGACCGAGGAATCGACCTGCGAGAGCAGCGTGGTGGGCACCTGGATGAAGGGCACGCCGCGCATGTAGCAGGCCGCCGCGAAGCCGGTCATGTCGCCCACCACGCCGCCGCCCAGCGCGATCAGGGTGGTCTTGCGGTCGGCGCGCGAGCCGAGCAGCCCGTCGAAGATCAGGTTCAGCGTTTCCCAGTGCTTGTAGGATTCGCCGTCGGGCAGCACCACCGTGTTGACCTGCTTGCCGAGCGGCGCGAGCGCGGCGCGCAGCACCTCGCCATAGAGCGGCTCGACGGTGGTATTGGTCACGATGGTGACGGACGTGCCCTTGATATGCGGGGCAAACAGCTCGGTGCGGCCGATCAGGCCATCGCCGATATGGATCGGGTAGGCGCGATCGCCCAGGTCGACATTGACGGTAATCATGCTTGTAGCGGCTTGGCGACGATGCCGGCCAGCTCGAGCTGCATCAGCACCATGTTGACGAGCCCGTTGACGGACGGCCGGCCGGTTTCGATCACGAAATGCGCGCATTCGCGATAGAGCGGATCGCGCGCCTCGTAGAGCGCCTCGAGCCGGGCCTTGGGATCTTCCGTCTGCAGCAGCGGGCGGTTCTTGTCCTTGCGGGTACGCAGCCAGAGATCGTGAGGATTGGCGCGCAGATAGACGACGATGCCGCGCGATCGCAGGGCGTCGCGATTCTCGGGACGGATCACCGCGCCGCCGCCGGTGGCCAGCACGACATTGTCGCGCTGCGTCAGCTCGTCGATCATCTTTTCCTCGCGATCGCGGAAACCCGCCTCGCCCTCGAGTTCGAAGATGACCGGGATGCGCGTGCCGGTGCGGGCCTCGATCTCGTGGTCGGAATCGAAGAACGGCCTGTCGAGACGGCGCGCGACCGCACGACCCACGGTGGTTTTACCTGCTCCCATGAGTCCGACGAAAAATACGCTTGCGTGTGGGTCCCGCGCTTGCAACGGCTTCCTCTGCTTCAATCTTGCTGGTGTGTGCGGCAGCTTACTGGCAAAGCGCCGGCCTTGTCGAGCGCGGCCGGCCGCAGCTCAATGCGGCTGCGCCGGCGCCTCCGCCGCTTCCGGGACGCCCGGCGGGCCCGCGGCCGGATCGGGGGGAGGATCGCCCGGATCGCCGTCCTCGTGCTCGGCGGTGCCGAGCACGCGCGGGGTGATGTAGACCACCAGCTCGCTCGACCGCTCGCGCAGCGCCTTATGGCGGAACAGCGCCCCCAGGACCGGTATTTTGCCCAAGACCGGCACCCGAGTCACATCGTCCCATTCGTTGCGCTCGTAAATACCGCCGATCGAGACCGTGCCCCCATTTTCGACCTCGACCCGCGTGCGCACGTGCTTGGTGTGGATCGCCGGCCCCGCGTCGGTCTGCTCGCCCACGCTGTCCTTGGCGATGTCCAGGTCGAGCACCACGTGGCCGTCGGGCGTGATCTGCGGCTCCACCTCGAGCTTGAGCGTGGCGCGCCGGAACTGCACGCCGGACACGCCGCGCCCCACCTTGGCCTGGTAGGGCAGTTCGGTACCCTGCTCGATCAGGGCCGGCGCGCGATCGGCCGTCACCACGCGCGGGCGCGAGACGATCTGGCCCCGGCCCTGCGATTCGAGCGCGCTCAGTTCCAGGTCGAGCAGGCGGCTCGCGCCGGCCACGAACAGCGTGAGCCCGGCGGCGGCAGCCTCGAAGCCGCCGATCGGGCGCGCCGCCAGGTCCGCCAGGCGCCCTTCAGGACCACCCACCAGGCCGGTGGCCGGCGGTTTGCCGCCGGCGGCCGGCGCGCCCTCCCCGGCCACCGGCTGCGCCGGAC
>NZ_VWWK01000137.1:0-19826 GCF_011753035.1 Burkholderia sp. Ax-1720
GTCGAGCCGGTGCTGATCTCGCTGTTCTTCCTGCAGATCGTCAGCGGCCTGCTGCTGCTCCTGCCGAAGCTGGAGATGGCGCAGGACCGCTTCGGCAACCTGCAGACGGCGACCGGCGCCTACCTGGGCTGGGTGTACCTGACCGTGACGGCACCCCGCCGCCGGCGATCCTCCTGGTCTACCTGTGCCCGCATCTCGGCAACCACGTGCTCGGCCTGCTGGGCAACGACGCGCATCGGCACCTGATGCTGATCCTGCGCCACGTCTATCGCGCCGCCTGGGTCGAGCCGGTGCTGATCTCGCTGTTCTTCCTGCAGATCGTCAGCGGCCTGCTGCTGCTCCTGCCGAAGCTGGAGATGGCGCAGGACCGCTTCGGCAACCTGCAGACGGCGACCGGCGCCTACCTGGTGACCTTCATCGGCTGCCACATCAATTCGGTGTTCGTGCTGGCGCGCTATTTCGGCACCGATACCGACTACGCCTGGGCCACCGGCCAGCCCACGGGGCTGGTCGCCGACGCCTGGAGCGTGCGCCTGATCCCGCATTACTCGCTGGCGGCCGCCTTCGTGCTGTGCCATGTGGTTTGCGGCCTGCGCGGCGTGCTGCTCGCGCATGGCACGGCGCGCGCCAGGGCCGATCGCATCGCGCTGCTGCTGATCGGCGCGAGCCTGTGCTGGGCGGTCGCGATCGTGCTCGGCATGCTGGGCGTGCGCCTGTAAGGGCCGCCAGCGCCTGTGGCCGTTGCCCGCCGTCGCGCGGCGGCCCGCGCCGCGTCGTGGACATCGCAGGGTCGCGTCGGAACCGGCACAATGTCGGTCCGCCCGGTCGCCGGGCCCCTGGGAGAACGACGCATGAAACTCGCCCTGATCGGCGCTTCCGGCCTGCTGGGCCGCGCGGTGGCCGCCGCGCTGGTGCCGCGCCGCGACTGGCAGCTGCTGGCCACCGTGCGCGACCCCGGCAGCGCCCACGCGCTGGCCGCCGCGCGCATCGCCGGCCTCGACCCCGCCGCGCTGACGCCGCTCGACGTGCTCGATGCCGGCGCGCTCGATCGCTTCTTCGCCGCGCAGCGCCCCGACGCGGTGATCGTCTGCGCGGCCGAGCGGCGCCCCGACGTCTGCGAGCGCGATCCCGCCGCGGCGCGCGCGCTCAACGTCGACGCGCCGGCCGCGATCGCCGCGCGCGCCGAGGCAATCGGCGCCTGGACGCTGGCCATGTCGACCGACTACGTGTTCGACGGCAGCGCGCCGCCCTATCGCGAAACCGATGTGCCGTCGCCGCTCAACGCCTATGGCCGCGGCAAGGCCGACGGCGAGGCCGCGTTGCTGGCCGCGTCCTCGCGTGCCTGCGCGCTGCGCCTGCCGCTGCTCTACGGGCCGGTGATCGACTGGGCCGATTCGGCCGTCACCAGCCTGGTGCCGGCCATCGTCGCCTCGTCGCGCGACGGCGCCGCGCCCGTCGAGATGGATGCCTGGGCCACCCGCTATCCCACCTGGACGCCCGACGTCGCCGAGGTGATCGTGCAGCTCGCCGAGCGCCATGCCGCGGGCGCCGCCGTGACGGGCCTCTGCCAATGGTCCGGCGACGAGCCGATGAACAAGCACGAGATCGCCACGCGCATCGCCGCCGCGCTCGGCATCGTGCCGCGCCTGATCGCCGTGGCCGAGCCGAAGGACGCCACGCCGCGCCCGCGCGACTGCCATCTCGACTCGTCGCGGCTGGAAGCGCTCGGCATCGGCCGGCGCACGCGTTTCGACGAGGCGATCCGCGCGGTGCTGCGCGACGGCCCCGCCCGCTGACGCCCCCGCGCCCCGGAGAACGCATGAAATCCGTCTATCGCGGCATGACACGCGCCCAGCTCGATGTGGCCTACGACAACCCCGGCGCCGTCGACGACTTCCCCGCCGTCTACGCCGCCATGCGCGCGCGCAGCGCGGCGCTCTACGCGCGACTGGCCGGGCAGGGCGCCAGCGAGCGCGACCTGCATTACGGCCCCGCGCCGCGGCAGCGCTACGACTATCTCGCCTGCGGCCACCAGGGCGCGCCGCTGTTCGTGTTCATCCACGGCGGCTACTGGCAGAAATGCGACAAGGAGGATTTCGCCTATGTCGCGGCCGGCCCGCTCGCGCATGGCTTCGACGTGGTGCTGGCCGAGTACACGCTCGCGCCCGAGGCCGGCATGGCGCGCATCGTCGGCGAGATCGGCGCGCTGCTCGACCACCTCGCCGCCGAGCCGGCCACGCGCGAGCGTGCGCTGTGCCTGAGCGGGCATTCGGCCGGCGGCCACCTGACGGCGGTGCATCGCGCGCATCCCTCGGTGCAGCATGCGATGCCGATCAGCGCGCTGGTCGAGCTCGAGCCGATCCGCCTCGGCCGTCTCAACGAGCGGCTGCAGTTGAGCGAGGCCGAGGTCGACAGCTACAGCCCGTTGCGCCGGATCGGCGCGGGCGCGCCGCTGACGGTGGCGGTCGGCGCGGCCGAGCTGCCCGAGCTGGTCCGGCATTCGCGCGAATATGCCGAGGCCTGCCGCGCGGCGGGCCAGCCGGTGGCCTACCTGCCGGTGGCGGGGGCCACGCACTTCTCGGTGCTCGACGACCTCGCCGAGCCCGACGGCGCGCAGATGACGGCCCTGATGGCGCGTTTCGACAGCGTGTAGCGCGAAGCGGCCGCGGGTCCAGCCGCCGCGCCTGGCGGCGATGCCCGCCCGCGGCCCGCTCATGCGCCCGCGCTTCGCATTCCGGACACGGGATTCCGATCCGATACACGCGCCTGCCGGCGCGCGCGGACAATCGGCGGGCCGCATGGCGATGCCTTCGTGCGTCGCCGCGTCCTGTCCTGCTGCGTTCGTCCGCTTTCGATCCATGCCCAAGCCTCTCGCCGGTCCCGCCCAGCCGCCCAGCTTCGCCAATCCCTTTTCCGCCGCGCACGAGACGCTGCCGGCGCCGGGCCCGTCCGCCGGCCAGCCGACGCGCCAGGGCAGCCTCGGCGACGGCACGCTGAACGCGCGGCGACGCTCCTCCGCGCAGGGCGCGGGCGACAAGCGCGACTCGACCGGCTCGCTGCGGCGCGCGTCGCAGCCGCAACTGGCCGCGCTGTCCGAGCCGATGAAGAAGCAGATCGAGCAGAGCGCCCGAGCCGCGAGCGAGCAGCCGCTCACGCCGCTCGAGGCGGAAATCGCCGCCAGCTACGTGCGCCCCGAGCACCTGAAGGCGCTCGGCGTGGCGACGCGCCTGACCGGCACCGCCGTCAGCTTTCGTCCCGCCGGCGCCGAGACCCTCAAGCGGCTCGGGCAGGGCGCGCTGCCCAAGCCGCACGACCTGCTGCACAAGTCGATCAAGCCCGGCACCTTCGCGGCCATCGAGGGCGAGGATGTGGAGGCGCGCATGAGCGTGATGCGCCAGCACGACCTGGACGGCTTCGTCGGGCACTACACGAACGGCCGTCTCGATGGCGTCTATGTCGATCGCAACCATCCCGGCATGGCCGAGCTGCCGCTGGTGGCCGACGAGCAGGGCAAGCACCATTACCTGCCGATCCATGCCGACAATCCCGGCCCCGACCTGGTGGCCCTGCACCAGGTGCCCGATTACGTGAAGGGCATGTACACCGGCGACTACGACACGCTGCACACCATCAACCTGGCCGGCAATCGCGGGCCGCAGGCGCAGGGCGAGGAGCTGCGCACGGTGGCCGCGCTCAATTGCGCGGTCGGCGCCGTCGACCAGGGGCGGCCGTTCGGCGACGCGCGGCAGGCGGTGGTCCAGCACGGCTCGCAGTACAACTACGTCGCGCATATGCGCAACCACGAGCCGGACAAGCCGATCGACCCGCGCGTGGCGGCCGCGTCGCTGCCGGTGGCGGCCTGCGTGCGCGGCGAGTGGCGCCTGATCCGCACACCGGCCGAGCTGAACGCCTTCAACAAGGAAATGGGCTACGCGGCCAAGCCGGGCTGGGAGGGCGAGGAAGGCACGCGGCGCCCGTCGATACCCGGTTCGGGCAGCGGCTCGTCCACGCCGATGGGTTCGCGGCGCGCCTCGGCGGTCGAGGGCCACGGCCTGCGGCCCGAGCAGATGGCGGGGCAGCTCGGCGGGCGGCGGCACTCGCAGCCCCATGTGGCGCCCTTGCCGCCGCTGCCTGCGCCGCCGGGACGGCGCGGCGCGATCGGCGGCGCCGCCGCCTTGCCCGGCCTGGCGCCGGGCGGAACCCGGCCGGCGCCGGTAGCGCATGACGCGCCCGGCACCGATCTGCCGTTCGAGGCGCCGCCTCCGTCCTTCGGTAACTGGGGCGGTTTCTCGCCGGGCTCGGGCGCGCTGCCCGCGCCGGTCCGGCGGCCCTCGATGCAGCGCGTGGAGGAAGAGGGCCCGCGCGGCGAGGCGCCTCGGCCGCTCGATGCCGACTCGCTGCATCCGCTGCTGGCGATGCCGCCGCGGCACTCGCCGCTGCCCGAGGGCGACGACGCGCCGTGAGTCATGGCGGCGGCCTCGCAGCGGGCGCATGAGACAGCGGGAATAAATCGCGGGCCTCGGGTGTTGTGATCGACGAGCGGCCGTCTTCCGCCTGCCGGCCGCGCCCGGCTGTCCATGGCCCGCCCCTGCACTCGCGAGGAAACCCGCATGTCCGCCGTTCCCAGCCTGACCTTGTCCGTCCACGACGCCACCGGCTCGCGCCGCATCGTGGTGGACGGCGCCGGCGCCACCCTCGGCCGCGGCACCGACTGCAGCGTGGTGCTGGCCGATACGCGACGCGCCATCTCGCGCCTGCAGGCGCGCATCGACTGGCGCGACGGCCATTACCTGCTGACCGATTCGGGCAGCAACCCGACCCTCGTGAACGGCCGGATCCCGGGCGTCTCGCGCGAGGTGGTGCTGCATGACGGCGATACGCTGACAATCGACGTCTATCGGATCGTGATCGAGATCGAGGGCGCGAGCCACGGCGAGGACGCGACGGTGTTCGCGGCGCTGGCGGGACGCGAGGAGGAGGAAGAGGTCGATGCGCCGACCATGGTGCGCGTGCCGGAGCGCGAGGCGGCGCGGCCCGAGGCGGCCGATCTCGTCGATGCGGTGACGCAGTTGCGCGCGGCGGACCAGGCGCAGGCTGCGCGGGGCGAAAGCGGCGCGGTGGATGCAGTCGACGAGTTGCCGGATACGCCGACCATGGTGCGGCTCCCGGTGATCGCGACTCCGCAAGCCCCGCAAGCCCCGCAAGCCACGCAAGCCCCGCAAGCCACGCAAGCCACGCAAGCCACGCAAGCCACGCAAGCCACGCAAGCCACGCAAGCCACGCAAGCCACGCAAGCCACGCAAGCCACGCAAGCGGCTCCGACCCTGCAACAAGCGTCTTCGATCACGCAGGTAGCCCCATCCATGCAGGCGGGACCGCTCGAATCAGCCGAGGCCGCCACCACCCGCTACGCTGAACCCATCCACCCCGCCGCGCACGACATACTGCTCGTCTCGCTCTGCGACGGCCTCGGCATCGACGCGGCATCGCTGGCGGGCCGGAACGCGGCCGACGTCGCGCGCCTGGCCGGCGCCTTGCTGCGCGACGCGGTGGGCGGCGCGATGGCGGCAGCCGCGCCGGTGATGGCGGTGGGCGCGGCCGTGGTGGGCGTGGCCGGCATCATCTTCGCGATCGTCGAGGCGGTGAAGAAGCACAACAACCAGAAGGCCTTCGCCTCCAACGTCAACCCGACGCTGCAGCAGTTCGGCATCCCGCTGCCGTCCTGATCGACGCGGCTTCAAGGCAAGGCCAGCCAATAGGAGGCAGCATGCGCCGTCTGGTACTGGACCAGCACGACGAGGTCATGCACTTCGTCGCCTCGCGCACGGGCGAGCATCGCTACGACGATGCGCGCTCGAT
Organism: Burkholderia sp. Ax-1720; assembly: GCF_011753035.1. Classification (NCBI taxonomy): domain Bacteria; kingdom Pseudomonadati; phylum Pseudomonadota; class Betaproteobacteria; order Burkholderiales; family Burkholderiaceae; genus Burkholderia; species Burkholderia sp. Ax-1720. The sequence goes on from NZ_VWWK01000137.1 coordinate 5,860, forward strand.
CGGGCTCGCGAAGAACGGCGAGCTGGTGGCGGGCGTGGTGTTCCAGGGGCATAACGGCCCCAACCTGCTGATGCACTTCGCGCTCGGCGAGGGCGTGTCGCAGCACGTGATCACGCCGGCCTTCGTGGCCGCCGCGTTTCTCTATCCGTTCGCGATGCTGGGCTGCCGGCGCGTGACGGGGCTGGTGCGCGTCGACAACCTCGAGGCGCAGCGGCTCGACGAGAACCTCGGCTTCGTGCGCGAGGGCGTGATGCGCGGCGCGGCCGGCGACGGCACCGACTTCATCCTCTACGGGATGCTGCGCGCCGAGTGCCGCTTCATCCACGGACGCTACCTGAAGGCCTTCCTCAAGGAGACCGAATCGATTCCGGACGAAGTCGCGAGCGTGGAAGCGGAGCGCGCCGCGGCCTGAGTTCGCCGCGGGTTCGCCACGGGTTCGCCACCTCGTCGCGGTATCGTTCGATCTTCCGGCGCCCCGGGTCCTCAAGCGGCCCGGGCGCTTGCCGCCGCCTGCGCGGCGAATTCCCCCAGCATCCACTCGCGCAGCCGGCGCAAGGCCGCGCTGGTCTCGAAGCGCTCGGCCGTGTAGCAGAGATAGTGGCCCTGGTTGTCCACCTCGATCGGCGCGGCCACCGGCTGCACCAGGCTGCCCGCCTCGAGCGGCGCGCCGATCAGGAAGGCCGGCACCAGCGCCAGGCCCAGCCCCGCCTGCGCCGCCTGGATCAGCACCGCGTACTGCTCGAAGCGCGGCCCCGAGAAGGCGTTCATGCTGGTGACGCGATGGCGCTCCGCCCATTCGAACCAGACGCTCTCGGCCTGCTCGTGCACCAGCCGCGGCGCCGCCGCCAGGTCGGCCGGCGTGCGCAGGGCATGCTTCGCCGCAAATTCGGGCGAGCAGACCGGCACGAAGGTGCGCCCCGCCAGGTAATCGCAGCGCACCCCTTCCCAGCGGCCGTCGCCATAGCGGATCGCCGCGTCCAGCCCGAACGGGAACGGATCGCCGTGCGCCAGGTGGCGCCGGAAGCTCAGCGTCACGTTCGGCGCGGCGGCCAGGAACGACGGCAGGCGCGGCACCAGCCACTTGGTGGTGAAGGTCGGCACGCTGGCGATGGTCAGCAGGTCGCTGTCCTCGCGCACGCTCAGCAGCTCCAGCGAGGCATTGCCGATCTCGCGCAGCGGGCCCGTGACGCGCGCGTGATAGACCTGCCCGGCGCGCGTCAGCGACAGGTTGCGCCCCTCCCGCACGAACAGCTTCACGCCGAACAGCGTCTCCAGGTTGGCGATCTGCCGGCTCACCGCGCTCGGCGTCAGGCCCAGCTCGCGCGCCGCGTAGGAAAAGTTCAGATGTTTGGCCGAACTCGCGAACGCATGCAGTTCGGCGATGTTCGGATACAGGTGCTTCATCGCGTGGTGTTCCGGATTCGCAAAGGACGATGCGCACTTTGTACGTTTTTTTCATGACGATGCCATGTCGCCGCCCCACACTGGCGGCCGTCATCGCGATGCCAAGTGCCTGATTCGACTCGGTTTCGCGCCGTTCCTCCCGCTCGTTCACGGATTCGCCGATGTCTTCCTCCGCCGCCGGGGCCCAGGCCGCCGGTGTTCCCATTCGTCGTGGCAATCGCGCGCCCTCGGCCGGCCGCGTGCTGGTGCGCGCGGTGGTGGTGCTGTTCGCGCTCTACCTGCTGCTGCCGATCGCGCTGCTGCTGATCGGCTCGACCGGGCAGAGCTGGACCAACACGCTGCTGCCCAGCGGGCTGACCGGCCATTGGTATGCCGACCTGGCGGCCGACCGGAGCTTTCGCCGCGCCTTCGTCACCAGCCTCACGGTGGCGCTGGCCTGCTGCGCGCTGAATGCGCTGCTCGGCGTGCCGCTCGCCTATGCGCTGCACCACCGCGCGCAAAGCGGCCGTGGATTAGTGGCGCGGCTGGTGATGCTGCTGCCGATCGCCGTGCCGGCGCTCACGCTCGGCTTCGGCTATATCGCCGTGTTCGGCGGCGACACGCTGCCCTGGCTCGGCACGCTGTGGCTGATGATCGCCGCGCACGCGGTGCTGACCCTGCCCTACCTGCTGCAGACCCTGCTGGCCGACCTGCGCCACCTCGACCTGGCCACCCTGGAAGCCTGCGCGGCCACGCTCGGCGCCACCCCGGCGCGCCAGTTCCTCGGCGTGGTGCTGCCCAACCTGCGCCACAGCCTGTTCGCCGGGCTGGTGATGGTGGCGGCGCTGTCGATCGGCGAATTCCAGATCTCGAACCTGATCGCGGGCTTCCGCTACCGCAACTACCCGGTGGTGCTGCTGCAGGCCTTCTACGGCGCCTCGGGCTTCGCCTGCGCCGCCACCGTGGTGCTGCTGGTGCTGGCGGTGGCCGCCACGCTGGCCTCGATCGCCACCGTGCAACGACTGAAGTAAGACCATGAGCCTCGAATTCGATACCGTCAGCTACACCTACCCGGGCGCCGCGCACGGCATCTCGGAGATCTCGCTGAAGGCGGCTCCCGGCGAGCTGCTGGCCGTGATCGGCCAGAGCGGCTCGGGCAAGTCCACCCTGCTGCGCCTCACGGCGGGCCTGTTGACCGGCTATCACGGCCGCATCGCGATCGGCGGCCAGGACGTGGCCGCGCAGCCGGTGTGGAAGCGTGGCGTCGGCATGGTGTTCCAGCAATACGCGCTGTTCCCGCACCTGGACGTGGCCGACAACGTCGCCTACGGCCTGAAGATGCGCGGCCTGGGCGCGGCCGAGCGGCGCCGCCAGGCGCTCGTGATGCTCGACCGCGTCGGCCTGGCCAGCCATGCCGGGCGGCGCCCGGCGCAGCTCTCGGGCGGCCAGCAGCAGCGCGTCGCGCTGGCTCGCGCGCTGGTGATCGAGCCGCGCGTGCTGCTGCTCGACGAGCCGCTGGCCGCGCTCGATGCCGGCATCCGCCATCAACTGCGCGACCAGATCCGCACCTTGCAGCGCGCCTGCGGCGCGACCACGCTGTTCGTCACCCACGACCAGGACGAGGCGCTCAGCATGGCCGACCGCGTGGCGATCGTGGAGGGCGGGCGCGTGCTGCAGGTGGGCACGCCGCGCGAGCTCTACGAGCAGCCGGCCTCGACGCGCGTGGCGCGCTTCATCGGCCATTCGACGATCCTGCCGGGACGCGTGATCGCCACCGATCGCGTCGACGTCGGCTTCACCACCTTGTGCGCGCCCACCGGCGCGGCGCGCGAGGGCGAGGCCGTCGAACTGCTGCTGCGTCCCGAGCACGTGCAGGCCGACCCGGAGCCGGGCTGCGCCAATCGCATCCACGGCGCGCGCGGCGAGGTCCGCTACTTCGGCTCGACCCATCGCTACGACTTCCTCCCGCATGGCGCGGCCACGCCGCTGCTCGGCGAGGGGCGCGTGGTGGCCAGCCACAGCATCGCGATCGAGCCGCGCCACCTGCGGGTGCTGCCGGCTTCGCCGGGCGCATGACATGAAGCCGTTCCGATTCGACTCGACGGCGCGGCATGAACCGGTGCCGCTTCGCACTACCGATCAACCCACGCTCGCCCGCCTCGGCGGCACACAGCCAGCACCCCGGAGAACCACGATGTCCGCAGGTCCCACCCTGATCCAACGCCTGCGCGCCGGCGCGCTGGCCCTCGCGCTCGGCACGCTCGCCGCCGGCGCCGCGCACGCGGCCCCGCCCGCGCCGCTCTATCCCGGCGAGGACGCGCTCTACGAGCAGGCCGCCGACGAAGGCCTGGTGGTGTCGTTCGACACCGGCCCCGAGTGGGCCAACTGGAAGGCGCTGTTCGCCGAATTCCGCAAGCGCTACCCGAAGGTCGAGATCACCTACAACGACATCGGCTCGGCCGCCACGGTGGTGGCGCTCGACAAGTCGCGCCGCCGCCCGCAGGCCGATACCGCCTACTACTTCGCGGCTTCGGCGCTGGACGCGAAGGCCAAGGACGTGGTCGCGCCGTTCAAGCCGATCAACTTCGACAAGCTGCCGCCGGTGTTCCGCGATGCCGATGCGCGCTGGTTCACGGTCCACTCGCTGAACATCGCCTTCCTGGTCAACCGCAAGCTGGTGAAGGAGGTGCCGAAGCGCTGGTCGGACCTGCTCAAGCCGGAATACCGGAACGCGGTGGTCTACCTCGATCCGCGCTCGACCGGCCAGGGCCAGGTGGACGTGTTCGCGGCCGCCTACGCGATGGGCGGCAGCGTCGACGATCCGAAGCCGGGCGCCGACTTCTTCGGCAAGCTCAAGAACGCCGGCAACGTGCTGCGCGTGGAGGGCACCACGCCCTACGCGAAGTTCGTGAAGGGCGAGATCCCGATCCTGATCGGCTACGAGAACGACGGCCTGAAGGCCAAGTACAGCGACGGCATGGGCGACGCGGCCGAGGTGGTGATCCCGCAGGACGGCAGCGTCTCGGCGCCTTACGCGATGAGCCTGGTGAAGAACGCGCCGAACCCGTCGGCGGCGCGGCTGTGGTTGAACTTCGTGATGAGCGACGCGGGCCAGGCGCTGTTCGCGCAGGGTTACGTGCGGCCCGCCGTGCCCGGCGTGACGCTGGCGCCGGAGGTCGCCGCGAAGATGCCGAAGGCGCCGCAGGTGCATCCGCTCGACGTGGCCAAGGCGGCCGCGAAGAAGGCCCAGGTCGACCAGCTGTGGTCGCAGGCCACGCTCGGCCAGTGATGCTCGCGATCCTGCGCCACGCTCCGAGCCGCCCGCGATGAACCCGCGCTCGACTCCCGCCGCCCGCGACGCGGGCCTGCTGCGTCGCTTCGGCGCGCTGCCGGCCGGCCTGCTGTTCGCGATCGCCTTCGCGCTGCCGCTGGCGGCCCTGGTCGGCGCGGCCTTCGACGGCGGCGGCCATGCCTTCGCCGCCGTGTTCGGCGATCCGCTGGTGGCCGACGCGATCGGCCGCTCGCTGGGCCTGGCCGCGGCCACCGGCACGCTGTCCACGGCGATCGGCACGGTGCTGGCGATCGCGCTGGCCGGGCAGGCGCCGGCCCGGCGGCGCCTGTCGCTGGCCGTGCTGGGCGTGCCGCTGGCCTTCTCGGGGCTGGTGATCGCCTACGGCTTCATCCTGAGCTTCGGGCGCGCCGGCTTCGTCACCATGCTGCTGGCGAAGCTCGGCGCCGACCCGGCGCGGCTCGGCGGGCTGATCTACACCAGCGCGGGCCTGGCGATCGCCTATGCGTATTACCTGATCCCGCGCGTGGCGCTGATGTTGTACCCGGCCTTCGCCAACTTCGACCGGCGCCCGCTGGATGCCGCGCTCACGCTCGGCGCGCGGCCGTGGCGGGCCTGGCTCGACGTGGCCTGGCGCGAGCTGTGGCCCTCGGTGGCGGCGGCCTGGTGCCTGGTGGCGGCGATCGCGCTGGGCACCTACGGCACGGCGGTGGCGCTGGCCGGCACGCAGATCAACATCCTGCCGCTCCTGATGTACCTGAAGCTGTCCGACGGACAGACCGATTTCTCGCAGGCAGCCGTGCTGTCGATCCTGCTGACGGCGCTCTGCACCTGCGTTCTTGCAATGGGGGAATGGATTGTCAGACCAAGGCAACACTGAAGGCGCGTCGCTGGTCGAGCGCGCGCTCGCGGATCTCGCCGCGCGCCAGCGAGGCGCGAACCGGCACCTGATGCCGGTCGGCGTGATCGGCCCGCGCGCGGCCACCGACGAGCAGTTGCGCGTGGCCGAGCAGGTCGCGCATGCGCTGGCGCGCGCCGGCATGGCGATCGTCGGCGGCGGCAAGGGCGGCGTGATGGAGGCCGCCGCGCGCGGCGCGCATCGTGCGGGCGGCATTGCCATCGGCCTGCTGCCCGAGGACGACGCGGAAGGCGCGAACCCCTACCTGAGCGTGGCCCTGCCCACCGGGCTGGGCATCACCCGCAACGCGCTGATCGCGCGCGCCTCGCTGTGCCTGGTGGCGGTGGGCGGCGGCCTCGGCACGCTGTCCGAGATCGCGCTCGGGCTGCAATGGGGCAAGCCGGTGTTCGCGGTATGCGATGCGCCGCAGGTGGCGGGTATCGAGAGTTTCGATTCGGCGGACGTGCTGCTCGTTCGCGCGGCGCGCTGGCTGACCACGCTCGCCTGACACGGGGAAGGCGAAGCAGCGACCCTTTCGTTTCTCAAATTAATAGGATTACTGAAAATGAAACAGACCATTATCGCCGCCTGCGTGCTGGGCGGAGCCTGCGCGGCAGCGCAGGCGCAGAGCAGCGTGACGCTGTACGGGATCGTCGACAACGGCATCGCCTGGCAGAACAGCGCCGCCTCGCTGGGCTCGACCGCGGGCGGCCACTCGCTGGTGAAGATGACCTCGGGCGTGTGGGCCGGCAGCCGCTTCGGCCTGAAGGGCAGCGAGGACCTGGGCGGCGGCACCAAGGCGATCTTCACGCTCGAGGCCGGCGTGAACAGCGCCAACGGCACTTCGCAGTTCAGCGGCGGCATGTTCACGCGCCAATCCTGGGTGGGCCTCGCCAACAACCGTTTCGGCACCTTGACGGCGGGCCGCCAGTACACGGCCTACTACACGATCCTCTCGCCCTGGAGCCCGACCACCTGGCTGACCGGCTTTTTCGGCGCGCATCCGGGCGATATCGATTCGCTCGACAACATCTATCGCGCCAACAACTCGCTGGTCTACCAGTCGCCGACGCTGGGCGGCTTCAGCTTTGGCGCGTCCTATGCGTTCGGCGGCGTGCCGGGCAGCGTCGATGCCGGCTCCACCTGGAGCGCGGGCCTGCAGTACAGCAACGGGCCGTTCGGGATCGGCGCGGCCTTCCAGCGCGTCAACAACTCGACGCCGGGCGGCGGCGCCTGGGGCGCGTCCTCCACCACCTCGAACGGCGGCGCGCAAACGGCGGTCTCGGCGATCAACAACGGCTACCAGAGCGCGCAGGCGCAGCAGCGCTTCGCCGTGACGGGCGGTTACCGCTTCTCGGATGCCTGGGACGTTTCGGCATCCTATTCGAATGTGCAGTACATTCCCGGCACGGGTTCGAGCTTCCGCAACACGGCCACCTTCAACACGGCCGGCGCGGTGCTGCATTACCACCCGGCCGCGTCCTGGGACTTCGCCGGCGGCTACAGCTACACGCGCGCCACGCTGTCCAACGGCATCAGCCATGCCGCGCAGTACCAGCAGTTCACGCTCTCGCAGTACTACAGCCTGTCCAAGCGCACCGGGCTGTACGCGGTCGAGTCCTGGCAGCGAGCCAACGGCGACACGCTGTCGAGCAACGGCAAGGTGATCATCGCCACGCCTTCGCTGGGCGACGGCTTCAGCGGCACGCCCTCGTCCTCGCGCAGCCAGGTGGCGCTCGGGGTGGGCGTGGTGCACCGCTTCTGAGCATCGGGGCGCAGTGGGGCAGGAGCGGGGCGCATGGCGCGCGTCGCGCCGCTCGCCTCGCTCCGGGCTCATGCCCGGCAGGATCGGCTTCGCCTCGGCGCAGCCGATTGCCGGGCTGCGTTCCAAAGACCGGCCGAAGCTGCTAGATTGCGGGTTCGGCGACGTTGCACGGTGCGGGCAACGTCCTTCATACGCCTGTCAAAAAGAGAACGCAGCATGACCCACATCCCCTCTTGGCCTTCCTGCGCGGCGGCAGCCGCGATCCATCCGTCACGACATGACTGACAGGCAGGCCGCGATGCAGACACGTTCCCCGCTTTCCCAGGCCGTCCACGGCACGGTCACGCGCAGCGCGATCTTCCTGGTGGCGACGATCAATCCCGGCGAGGCCCACGCCGATACGATCCGTTCATGGTGCGGCGACATCGCGGCGCTGGTGCGCTCGGTCGGCAAGCGCGTGCCGGCCGGCAATCTCAGCTGCGTGTGCGGCTTCGGCGCCGAGGCATGGGATGCGCTGTTCGGCGCGCCGCGCCCGGCGTCCCTGCATCCGTTCCGGGAGTTCGGCGCCGGCCAGCGCCTGGCGGTGGCCACCCCGGGCGACATCCTGCTGCACATCCGCGCCGAGGCGATGGACCTGTGCTTCGAACTGGCGACGCAGTTGCTCAATGCGCTCGGCGATGCCGTCACGGTGGTCGACGAGGTGCACGGCTTCCGCAATTTCGACCAGCGCGCGATGATCGGCTTCGTCGACGGCACCGAGAACCCGGAAGGCCGCGAGGCGGTCGACTTCACCGTGATCGGCGACGAGGACGCGGCCTTCGCGGGCGGCAGCTACGTGATCGTGCAGAAGTACCTGCACGACATGGCCGGCTGGAATGCGCTGGCCGTCGAGACGCAGGAGCGCATCATCGGCCGCACCAAACTGTCCGACATCGAACTGGCGGCGGACGTGAAGCCTTCGTGCTCGCACAGCTCGCTGACCACGCTCGACGAGGACGGCCAGGAAGTGAAGATCCTGCGCGACAACATGCCGTTCGGGCGCCCGGGCGCCGGCGAATTCGGCACCTATTTCATCGGCTACGCGCGCTCGCCGCGGCCGATCGAGCAGATGCTCGAGAACATGTTCGTCGGCCGCCCGCCCGGCAACTACGACCGCCTGCTCGACTACAGCCGCGCGGTCACCGGCTCGCTGTTCTTCGTGCCGTCGGCCGACCTGCTCGAGGCGCTCGCCGAGCGCGCGGCGCCGGCCGAGGCCGCTGCCTTGCCCGAACTCTCGCCCGAATCCTCGCCGCCCGCGCCGCGTCGCGACGGCTCGCTCAATATCGGCTCGTTGAAAGGAACCCCATCCCATGAATAACCTGCATCGTGAACTCGCCCCGATCTCGTCGTCCGCCTGGGCCCAGATCGAGGAGGAAGTGGCGCGCACCTTCAAGCGCTCGGTGGCCGGCCGCCGCGTGGTCGACGTCGAAGGCCCCGCCGGCTCCGAGCTGTCGGCCGTGGGCACCGGCCACCTGCGCGAGGTCGCCGCGCCGCGCGAGCACGTGAACGCGCGGCTGCGCGAAGTGCGCACCATCGTCGAGCTGACCGTGCCGTTCGAGCTGAGCCGCGAGGCGATCGACAGCGTCGAGCGCGGCGCGCGCGACGCCGACTGGCAGCCGGCGAAGGAGGCCGCGCAGCGGCTCGCCTTCGCCGAGGACAACGCGATCTTCGACGGTTACCCGGCCGCCGGCATCGTCGGCATCAGCGAGGGCACCTCGAACCGCAAGCTCGGCCTGCCGAGCGACGTCGCCGCCTACCCGGACGCGATCAGCGATGCGCTCGAGGCGCTGCGCCTGGCCGGCGTCGACGGCCCGTACTCGGTGGTGCTCGGCTCGCACGCCTACACCGCGCTGAGCGAGGCGCGCGACCAGGGCTACCCGATCCTCGACCATATCAAGCGCATCGTCAGCGGCGAGATCATCTGGGCACCGGCGATCGCCGGCGGCTGCGTGCTGTCCACGCGCGGCGGCGACTACGAGCTGCATCTCGGCGAGGACGTCTCGATCGGCTACACCAGCCATGACGACCGGGTCGTGCGCCTGTACCTGCGCGAGACCTTCACCTTCCTGATGCTGACCAGCGAGGCCTCGGTGGCCGTGGTCCCGCAAGGCGACACGGCGGCCTGAACGCGCTGGCCCCCGCGCGCGGCGGCGGTGTCGTCGCGCGCTTGTCGGTTTGTCCGTTGCCGCATCCATGTCTCGCCATGCCGTGCCGCCCGCCGGCAGGCTTCGTCGAATTCGGCTACAGTCGTCGCGCCCGGCCGCGCCTCGCACGAGCGCGGCCGGCCGACCTTTCGACACATGGATGCAAGGAGACGGTAATGCGGATTCTGGTGGTGGGCGCGGGCGCGACCGGCGGTTATTTCGGCGGGCGGCTGGCCGCGGCCGGGCGCGATGTGAGCTTCCTGGTGCGCGAGGGCCGGGCCCGCACGCTGGCGCGCGACGGCCTGGTGATCCGCAGCCCGCATGCGGGCGACCTGACGCTGCCCGGCGTGAAGACCGTGCAGGCCGGCGACGCCGACCGCGCCGGCGGCTTCGACCTGGTGTTCCTGAGCTGCAAGTCCTACGGCCTGGACGACGCGATCGCCTCGTTCGCGCCCTTCGTCGGCCCGCGCACGCTGATCCTGCCGGTGCTCAACGGCATGCGCCACCTCGACGTGCTGAAGGCGCGCTTCGGCGACGCCAACGTGCTGGGCGGCCTGTGCATGATCGCGGCCACGCTCGACGACCGGCAGCACATCGTCCATCTCAACGACGCCCAGGCGGTCGGCTTCGGCGACCTGGCGGGCGGGCTCACGCCGCGCGTGCAGGCGATCGCCGAGACCTTCTCGGGCGCCGGCTTCGACGTGCTGCCGGCCGAGAACATCGTCGCGAAGATGTGGGACAAGTGGGTGTTCCTGGCCACGCTGGCGGCCGCCACCTCGCTGTTCCGCGGCTCGGTGGGCGACATCCTCGCCGCGCCGGACGGCCATCGGCTGCTGGAGACGCTGTATGGCGAGACCAGCGCGATCGCCGCGCATCACGGCTACGCGCCCGGCGAGGCGATGAACGAACGTTCGCGCCGGATCCTGTTCACGCCCTCGGGCATGACGGCCTCGATGCTGCGCGATGTCGAGAACCGCTCGCGCGTCGAGGCCGACCACGTGATCGGCGACCTGCTGGCGCGCGCGCCGGCGGGCGACGACGGCCGGCCGTCCCTGCTGCGCATCGCCTACAACCATCTGAAGACCTACGAGGCGCGGCTCGCGCGCGAAACCGCGAGCGCCTGACCCTCATCCCCGGCCGTCGCCCGACACGGCGGCGGCTTGCCTTGCCGGTTTCCTGCGATCGCACGGAAGCCGGCATTGCATTTTCCAGCCCACGTTTTCACCGCACATGCCCGGCCGTTTCCGCGCGGTTTTCCCGCAGCCGCGCGCCGCGGTCGACCGTCCCTGGACGATATCGGCTCGGCCCTCACGCAATTTCTCATACCATTTGCCGGCGACTCGATTGGGTTTCGCGCATTCGATTCGCGTCGGATGCGGGATTCGCTCGTCGCCTTTGATAAAAAATGGGATTTTGGCGTGGCTGAAAATCGACGCGAATAATCGCCTGGAAAACCACCCTCGCGAGCCGCGAGGCCGGCTGCCGCGCCCGGCCGGGATGCCCTTCCGGCCCCGCGTGCATTGCTTTTCCGGGCGATGGCGCTGATCGGAAAAACCACTTTGCCGCGATATTCTCCACTTCAATAACACCGCCCGCGATTTTTGAAAATCGGGGCGATTCCCGCTCTATCTCGGCGCCTGCCGAATTGATACGATCACCGTCGAAGCGTGCGACAAAATCAAACGTGGAGATAAGCGAAATGAGCCAATACGGGCCATTGAAATTGCATGTACCGGAGCCAACCGGCCGGCCGGGCTGCAAAACCGATTTTTCCTACCTGCTGCTGTCCCCGGCGGGCAAGCTGCGCAAACCCCCGATCGACGTGGCGCCGGTCGATACCAGCGACCTGGCCTATGGCCTGGTGCGGGTGATCGACGACGACGGCCGCGCGGTCGGCCCCTGGGCCCCCGAGCTCGATCGCGACCGGCTGCGCGCCGGCATGCGCGCGATGCTCAAGACGCGCGTGTTCGACGCGCGCATGCTGATCGCCCAGCGCCAGAAGAAGATTTCCTTCTACGTGCAGAGCCTCGGCGAGGAGGCCATCGGCACCGCGCATTCGTTCGCGCTCGACAACGGCGACATGTGCTTTCCGACCTATCGCCAGCAGAGCATCCTGCTCACGCGCGAGGTGCCGCTGGTCGACCTGATGTGCCAGTTGATGTCCAACGAGCGCGACCCGCTCAAGGGCCGCCAGTTGCCGGTGATGTACTCGAACCGCGCGGCCGGCTTCTTCACCATCTCGGGCAATCTCGCCACCCAGTTCATCCAGGCGGTGGGCTGGGCGATGGCCTCGGCCATCAAGGGCGACACGCGCATCGCCTCGGCCTGGATCGGCGACGGCGCCACCGCCGAGGCCGATTTCCACACCGCGCTCACCTTCGCGCACGTCTACCGCGCGCCGGTGATCCTCAACGTGGTCAACAACCAGTGGGCGATCTCGACCTTCCAGGCGATCGCCGGCGGCGAGGGCTCGACCTTCGCGGGCCGCGGCGTGGGCTGCGGGATCGCCTCGCTGCGGGTGGACGGCAACGACTTCCTGGCGGTCTACTCGGCCTCGCGCTGGGCCGCCGAGCGGGCGCGCCGCAATCTCGGCCCGACCCTCATCGAGTGGGTCACCTATCGCGCCGGTCCGCACTCGACCTCGGACGATCCGTCGAAATACCGTCCCGGCGACGACTGGGCGCATTTCCCGCTGGGCGACCCGATCGAGCGCTTCAAGCGCCACCTGATCCGCGAGGGCCACTGGTCCGAGCAGGAGCACGCCGACCTGAAGGGCGAGCTCGAGGCCGAGGTGATCGCGGCGCAGAAGGAGGCCGAGCGCTACGGCACGCTCGGCGACGACCGCGTGAACGTCGCGAGCTTCTTCGAGGACGTCTACAAGGACATGCCGGAACACCTGCGGCGCCAGCGCCAGCAACTGGGAGTCTGAGCGATGACCACCGCACAACCCAAGGGCCAGTCGGCCGCCACCATGACCATGATCCAGGCCCTGCGCTCGGCCATGGACGTGATGCTGGAGCGCGACGGCAACGTCGTGGTGTTCGGCCAGGACGTCGGCTATTTCGGCGGCGTGTTCCGCTGCACCGAGGGCCTGCAGGCCAAGTTCGGCAGCTCGCGCGTGTTCGACGCGCCGATCTCCGAAGGCGGCATCGTCGGCGTGGCGGTCGGGATGGGCGCTTACGGGCTGCGGCCCGTGGCCGAGATCCAGTTCGCCGATTATTTCTACCCGGCTTCCGACCAGATCGTCTCGGAAGCCGCGCGGCTGCGCTATCGCTCGGCCGCCGAGTTCACCGCGCCGCTGACCATCCGCATGCCCTGCGGCGGCGGCATCTATGGCGGCCAGACCCACAGCCAGAGCCCCGAGGCGATGTTCACGCAGGTCTGCGGGCTGCGCACGGTGATGCCGTCCAATCCCTACGACGCCAAGGGCCTGCTGATCGCCTCGATCGAGAACGACGACCCGGTGATCTTCCTGGAGCCCAAGCGGCTCTACAACGGCCCCTTCGACGGCCACCACGAGCGTCCCGTCACGCCCTGGAGCCAGCACCCGGCCAGCCTGGTGCCGGAGGGCTACTACACGGTGCCGCTCGATTCGGCCGCCGTGGTGCGGCCCGGCAGCGAGCTGACGGTGCTGACCTACGGCACCACGGTGCACGTCTCGCTGGCCGCCGCCGAGGAAACCGGCCTCGACGCCGAGGTGATCGACCTGCGCAGCCTGTGGCCGCTCGACCTCGACACCATCGTCGCCTCGGTGCGCAAGACCGGGCGCTGCGTGGTGGTGCACGAGGCGACCCGCACCTGCGGCTTCGGCGCCGAGCTGATCTCGCTGGTCCAGGAGCATTGCTTCCACTGGCTCGAAGCCCCCGTCGAACGCGTGACGGGCTGGGACACGCCCTATCCGCATGCGCAGGAATGGGCGTATTTTCCGGGGCCGAGCCGGGTGGGCGAGGCGATGCGGCGTGTGATGGAGAGCTGAGATGGGTATTCATGTGATCAAGATGCCGGACATCGGCGAAGGCATCGCCGAGGTCGAGCTGGGGCTCTGGCATGTGCAGGTGGGCGACCAGGTCAAGGAGGACCAGGCGCTGGCCGACGTGATGACCGACAAGGCCTCGGTCGAGATTCCCTCGCCGGTGACGGGCACCGTGGTGGCGCTGGGCGGCAAGGCCGGCGACATGATGGTGGTGGGCTCGGAGCTGATCCGCCTGGAGGTGGAGGGCAGCGGCAATCATCGCGGCGAGGCGCCGGCAACGCAGGCAGCGCCGGCGAAGGCGACGGTCGATGCGGCCGCAACCAAGGCCGCCGAACCGGCGCCGGTCGAAAAGAGCGCGCCGCGCGAGGCGCCCGCCGAGGCACAGCCGCGCAAGCAGGCGGCGGCCGGGCCCGCCGATGCACCGAACCGCCGCGAAGCCGCGCATTCGACATCGAGCGCCGACGAGGCGCCGCTAG
>NZ_VWWK01000138.1:0-19629 GCF_011753035.1 Burkholderia sp. Ax-1720
TCGCCGGCCTGGCCGAACAACGCAGCGCCAACATGCTGTCGGCGCATGCCGGCGAGGCCGCGCGCGCCTGGGTGCGCCGCGTGATGGCGCAGGTGAAGCCGGCCGGCTACACGCAGGCCACCCATCTGCTCGCGAACGCCGACCTGGCCGCCGATCTCGCCGCCTGGCGGGCGATGGCGGACGCCGCCGGCGCCGCGCGCGTGGAGGTGATGGTGGGCGCCGAGGACGGCATCACGCCGCCGAACGCCTGCGAACGGATCGCGGCGGCGGCCGGCGTGGCGCTGCGCATCGTGCCGCGCGCCGGCCATGCCGGCTACGTGGAGGCACCCGAGCGCTACTCGGCGCTGATCGGCGCGTTCTGCGCGCGCTGCGACGAATCATGGAGACAGGCATGAACCCGACCCAACTCGCCCTGCGAAGCGAGCCGGCCGACAGCGGCGCGTCCGAGGCGGATGCCGCGAACGGCGCCTACGTGGTACCGGGCCTCGAACGCGGGCTGCGGATCCTCGCGGAATTCTCGCCGCGCGAGCCGGTGCTGGGCGCGCCGGAATTGTCCAAGCGGCTCGGCATTCCGCGCACCACGGTGTTCCGGCTGCTGCAGACGCTCGAATCGCTGGGCTTCCTGGAGCGCGCCGACAAGGACCGCAATTACCGGCTCGGCGTGGCGGTGCTGCGCCTGGGCTTCGAATACTTGAGCTCGCTGGAGCTGACCGACCTGGGCCTGCCGGTGATCGAGGGCCTGCGCGAGGCGACCGGCTTCACCACCCATATCGTGATCCGCGACGGCCGCGACGTGGTGTTCGTCGCCAAGGCGCAGAGCGCGGCGCCGGCCTTCAGCTCGATTCGCGTCAACGTCGGCACGCGGCTGCCCGCGCATGCCACCACCCACGGCCACGTGCTGATGGGCGACCTGAGCGAGGCCGAGCTGCGCGCGCTGTACCCCGAGCGCCAGCTCGAACGCGCCACGCGCGCCACGCCCGACAGCCTGGAGGCGCTGCTCGCGCTGGTCCGCGAGGATGCCGCGCGCGGCTACGGCATCAGCAACGCCTCGTTCGAGCGCGGCATCTCGGTGGTCACCGCGCCGGTGCGCAACGACACGCAGCGCATCGTGGCGGCTGTCACGGTGACGGTGCCGAAACCCGAGATCGACGCGGCGCTGATCGCCGACGGCCTGGTCGAGAAGGTCGTGAGGGCGGCCAATGAACTGTCGCGGCGGCTCAATTACCGCTCCGATGATGAGAACTCCTATCTGAAGGCATTGGGATTGCGATGATCGAAATCGATCTGACCGGGCAGGTGGCGGTGGTGACGGGCGGCTCGTCCGGCATCGGCCTGGCCACCGCCGACTTGTTCCTGCAGGCAGGCGCCTCGGTGGCGATCTGCGGGCGCGACGCCGAGCGGCTCGCGCAGGCCGAGGCCGGGCTGCGCGAGCGCCACCCGGGCGCGCCGCTGCTGGCCGCGCGCTGCGACGTGCTCGACGCGGGCCAGGTCGAGGCCTTCGCCGGCGCGGTGGCGGCCCGTTTCGGCCGCGCCGACATGCTGGTCAACAACGCGGGGCAGGGGCGCGTGTCGAGCTTCGCCGACACGAGCGACGAGGCCTGGCGCGAGGAGCTCGACCTCAAGTATTTCAGCATCATCCGGCCCACGCGCGCCTTCCTGCCGATGCTGCGCGAGGCACCGGCGGCCTCGATCAGCTGTGTGAATTCGCTGCTCGCGCTGCAGCCCGAGCCGCACATGGTGGCTACCTCCTCGGCGCGCGCCGGCGTGCTCAGCCTGGTCAAGTCGCTTGCCACCGAACTCGCGCCGCAGGGGATCCGCGTCAACTCGATCCTGATCGGCATCGTCGAGTCGGGGCAGTGGCACCGCCGTCACCAGCGCGAGGCGCAGCCGGGCCAGGACTGGGAAACCTGGACGCAAGGCATCGCGCGCGCCAAGCGCATTCCGCTCGACCGGTTCGGGCGGCCCGAGGAGGCCGCGCGAGCCCTGTTCCATCTAGCCACTTACCTGTCCTCCTATACGACGGGCAGCCATATCGACGTTTCCGGAGGCTTTGCACGCCATGTCTGACATCCAACGCACCACGGTCGGCGAACTGATCGCGGCCTTTCTCGAACACTGCGGCGTGAAGACCGCCTTCGGCGTGATCTCGATCCACAACATGCCGATCCTCGACGCGATCCACCGGCGCGAGCGGATCCGCTACGTCGGCGCGCGCGGCGAGGCCGGCGCGGTCAACATGGCCGACGGCCTGGCGCGCGTCTCGGGCGGCCTGGGGGTGGCCTTCACCAGCACCGGCACGGCCGCCGGCAACGCGGCCGGCGCGATGGTCGAGGCCCTCACGGCCGGCACCGCGCTGCTGCACATCACCGGGCAGATCGAGACGCCCTACCTGGACCAGGACCTCGCCTACATCCACGAGGCGCCGGACCAGCTGACCATGCTCGGCGCGATCTCCAAGGCGGCCTACCGCGTGCGCACCGTCGAATCGGTGCTGCCCACGCTGCGCGAGGCGGTGCGCGTGGCGCAGACCGCTCCGAGCGGCCCGGTCTCGGTGGAGATCCCGATCGACATCCAGGCCGCCGAGATCGAGTGGCCCGCCGATCTCGCCCCCGCCCACGTGGCGCCGCGCGAACACGACAGCGCGCGCGTCGCGCAACTGGCCGAGCAACTGGCCGCCGCGCGCCGGCCGCTGCTGTGGCTCGGCGGCGGGGCGCGGCACGCGCGCGCCGAGGTGGAGCGGCTGGTGGCGCTCGGCTTCGGCGTGGTGACCAGCGTGCAGGGGCGCGGCGTGCTGCCCGAGGATCATCCGGCCACGCTGGGCGCCTTCAACGTGCATGGCGCGGTGGAGCAGTTCTATCGCGGCTGCGATGCGCTGGTGGTGGTCGGCTCGCGGCTGCGCGGCAACGAAACCCTGAAGTACAAGCTGGCGCTGCCCGAGCCGCTCTACCGCATCGACGCCGACGCGCTGGCCGACAACCGCGGCTATCGCAACGCGCTGTTCGTGCATGGCGACGCGAAGCGCGTGCTGGCCGAGCTGGCCGACCGCCTCGAAGGGCGCATGCAGGTCGACCCGGCTTTCGCGGCCGAGCTGGCCGCCGCGCGCGAGGCGGCGGTGGCCGACGTGGCCGAGGGGCTCGGCCCGTATCGGCAACTGGTCGAGACGCTGCAGGCCGAGGTCGGCCGCGACTACAACTGGGTGCGCGATGTGACCATCTCGAACAGCACCTGGGGCAACCGGCTGCTGAAGATCTTCGAGCCGCGCGCGGGCGTGCATGCGCTGGGCGGCGGCATCGGCCAGGGCATGCAGATGGCGATCGGCGCGGCGTTGGCCGGCAGCGCCGCGAAGACGGTCTGCCTGGTCGGCGACGGCGGCCTGATGGTCAATGTCGGCGAGCTGGCCACGGCCGTGCAGGAACGCGCCGACCTGATGATCGTGCTGATGAACGACCAGTGCTACGGCGTGATCCGCAACATTCAGGACGCGCAATACGGTGGCCGGCGCTGCTTCGTCGAGCTGCACCAGCCCGACTTCGCGCAGTTCTGCGCGAGCCTGGGCCTCAGGCATCACCGCATCGCCTCGCTCGACCAGGCCGAGGCGGCGATCCGCGACGGCCTGGCCCATGCGGGGCCGGTGCTGGTCGAGGTCGACATGCTGTCGGTCGGCGCCTTCACCACCGCCTTCGCCGGGCCGCCCGTCAAGCAGCCGCTCGACCAGGAGCAGCAATATGCATAAGCCGGCGGCGCAGGCGGGCGGCGGCGCGCCGCTCGAAGTGGCGATGATCGGCTTCGGCGCGATCGGCGCGGCCGTCTATCGCGCGGTCGAGCACGACACGGCGCTGCGCGTGGCCCACGTGATCGTGCCGGCGCACCAGCGCGACGCGGTGCGCGCCGAGCTGGGCGAGCGGGTGGACGTGGTCAGTTCGGTCGAGGCGCTGTCGAGCCATCCGCGCTTCGCGCTCGAATGCGCCGGGCACGGCGCGCTGGTCGATCACGTGGTGCCGCTGCTGCAGGCCGGCACCGATTGCGCGGTGGCCTCGATCGGCGCCTTGTCGGACCTGGCGCTGCTCGACACGCTCTCGCAGGCGGCCGACCAGGGCCAGGCCACGCTCACCCTGCTGTCGGGCGCGATCGGCGGGATCGACGCGCTGGCCTCGGCCAGGCAGGGCGGCCTGGACGAGGTGGGCTACATCGGCCGCAAGCCGCCCACCGGCTGGCTCGACACGCCGGCCGAGGCGGTTTGCGAGCTGCGCACGCTGGCGGTCGAGCAGGTCATCTTCGAGGGCAGCGCGCGCGACGCGGCGCGGCTCTACCCGAAGAACGCCAACGTGGCCGCCACCGTGGCGCTGGCCGGGCTCGGGCTCGATCGCACGCGCGTGACCCTGATCGCCGATCCGGCCGTGACGCGCAACGTGCATCGCATCGTGGCGCGCGGCGCGTTCGGCGAGATGTCGCTGGAGATGTCGGGCAAGCCCTTGCCGGACAACCCGAAAACCTCCGCGCTGACGGCATTCAGCGCGATCCGCGCGCTGCGCAACCGCGCCGCGCGCTGCGTGATCTGAGCGAGCGGCGGCGCCGGCCTGGCCGCGCCGCCGCCCGGGCACGCGATGCCTTGTTGAGGATGACCGAGGACAGACGATGACAGCATTCGATTTTCCGCTGGTACCGACCGGCGAGATCCTGATCGGCGGCGAATGGCGGCCGGGCCGCGGCGCCGCCACGGCGAGCCTGTATCCCGCCGACGGCTCGCTGAACCGCGAGATCGCGATGGCCGACGCGCAGGACGCGCGCGACGCGCTGGAGGCGGCCGACGCCGCCTGGCGACGCGACGACTGGGCCGGGCTCAAGCCGCACCAGCGCGCCGCCGTGCTGCACCGGATCGCCGATCTGGTGCAGGCCAACCACGAGCAGCTCGCGCAGATCCAGCGGCGCGACAACGGCAAGCCGATCAGCGAGACGCGCGCGCTGGTGACGAGCGCCGCCAATACCTTCCGCTACTTCGCGGCGGCCGCCGAGACCTTCGAGGAGGCGCTCACGCCCTCGCGCGGCGACTACCTCACGATGAGCGTGCACGAACCTCTCGGCGTGGTGGCCGCCATCACGCCCTGGAACTCGCCGATCGCCTCCGACGCGCAGAAGCTCGGGCCGGCGCTGGCGGCCGGCAACGCGGTGGTGCTCAAGCCGGCCGAGGTCACGCCGCTGGCCTCGCTGGCGCTGGCGCGGCTCTGCGAGCAGGCCGGCGTGCCGCGCGGGGTGATCTCGGTGCTGCCGGGCAAGGGCTCGGTGGTGGGCGATGCGCTGGTGCGCGACGCGCGCGTGAAGAAGGTGTCGTTTACCGGCGGCACCGAGGTCGGGCGCGGCATCGCGCGGCTCGCCGCCGAGCGCTTCATGCCGGTGTCGCTGGAGCTGGGCGGCAAGTCGCCGACCATCGTGTTCGACGATGCCGATCTGGACCACGCCGTGAACGGCGTGCTGTACGGCATCTTCAGCTCCTCGGGCGAATCCTGCATCGCCGGCTCGCGCCTGTTCGTGCAGCGCGGCCTCTACGACGCCTTCGTCTCGCGCCTGGTCGAGCGGGCCCGCGCGCTGCGGGTCGGCGACCCGGCCAGCGAGCGCACCCAGATGGGCCCGCTGATCACCGCCCAGCACCGCGCCTCGATCGAATCCTATGTCGCGCTGGGGCGCGAGGAGGGCGGCCGCGTGCTGTGCGGCGGCGAGCGCCCGGGCGGCGACGGCCGCGAGCAGGGCTACTACTACCTGCCGACCATCCTCGATGGGCTGTCCAACCAGGCGCGCATCTGCCAGGAGGAGATCTTCGGGCCGGTGCTGGTGGCGATGCCCTTCGACGACGAGGCCTCGCTGCTGGCGATGGCCAATCGCAGCGTGTTCGGGCTCGCCGCCGGCATCTGGACGCGCGACTACAAGCGCGCCTGGCGCGTGGCGCGCGCGCTCGAGGCCGGCACGGTGTGGATCAACACCTACAAGCAGTTCTCGATTTCGACGCCGTTCGGCGGCTGGAAGGACAGCGGCCAGGGCCGCGAGAAGGGGCGGCTCGGGATCGTCGAGTACATGCAGCAGAAGAGCCTCTACTGGGGCCTCAACGACTTGCCGCTCGCGTGGGCGAATTGAACGGGAGCACGATGCGATGACCATCCTTGGAATCGAACAGATCACCTACGGCGTGACCGACCTGGACGCCTGCCGGCGCTTCTTCGCCGACTGGGGCTTGAAGGAGGTGGCGCACGACGCGGGGCAGGCGCGCTTCGAGACGCTCAACGGCTGCACGGTGCGGCTGGTGGCGGCCGACGATGCCTCGCTGCCGCCCGCCTTCGAGGCCGGCCCGACGCTGCGCGAAGTGACGTGGGGCGTGGCCACGCGCGCCGAGCTCGACGCGCTGCGCGGCCGTTTCGCCGGCCAGCCGGGCCACTTCGAGACCGACGAGGCGGTGGGCTGCCTGGACCCGATCGGCATGGCGATCCGGGTCGAGATCACGCGGCGCCGGCCGCTCGACCTGCAGGGCTCGCCCTCGAACGTCTGGGGCCTGCCGGCCGCGCGCGTCGACCAGCCCAGCCCTGTCTACGAGCGCGCCGAGCCGGTCGAGGTCGGGCACGTGGTGTTCTTCACCGACCGCCTCGCCGAGCAGGCCGCGTTCTACCAGGAACTGCTCGGCTTCGAGACCTCGGACCGCTATCCGGGGCGCGGCGCCTTCCTGCGCTGCGCGCCGCACGGCGGCCATCACGACCTGTTCCTGCTGCAGTTGCCCAACGGCAAGCGCGGCCTGAACCACGTCGCCTTCACCGTGCGCGACATCCACGAGGTGTTCGGCGGCGGCCTGCATATCAGCCGCCGCGGCTGGACCACCCAGCTCGGCCCGGGGCGCCACCCGGTGTCGTCGGCCTACTTCTGGTACTTCCAGAACCCGGCCGGCGGCCTGATCGAGTATTACGCCGACGAGGACGTGCTGACGCCCGAATGGCAGCCGCGCGATTTCGAGCCGGGCCCGACCGTGTTCGCCGAATGGGCGATCGACGGCGGCATCGACGGCCATACGCGCCGCCAGAAGCAGGCCGAGGCGCCGGCCGGCGCCTTCATGACGGAGCGCAAGCATGGCTGAGGATCGCATCGAGACCGTCGCCGTGATCGGCGGCGGGCAGGCCGCCGGCTGGGTGGCGAAGACGCTGCGCGCGGAAGGCTATACCGGGCGTCTGGTGATGATCGCCGACGAGACGCATCCGCCCTACGAGCGCCCGCCGCTGTCGAAGGCGGTGCTGGCGGGCGAGGCCGACGCGGCCAGCACCCACCTGCTGAAGCCGGACGAGCTGGCCGGGCTCGCGATCGAGCGTTGGCAGCCCGAGCGGGCCACGGCGATCGATCGCGAGCGGCGCATCGTGCGCACCGAGTCGGGCCGCGAGCTGGACTACGACCGCCTGGTGATCGCCACCGGCGGCGCGGCGCGGCGGCTGCCCGAGTCCATCGTCAGGACGCCGAAGCTGCATTACCTGCGCACGCTCGACGAGGCGGCCGAGCTGGGCCGCACGCTGCGCGCGAGCCGCCGCGTGCTGGTGATCGGCGGCGGCTGGATCGGCCTGGAGGTGGCGGCCACCGCGCGCAAGCTCGGCATCGAGGCGGTGCTGGTCGAGGGCGCGCCGCGGCTTTGCGCGCGTTCGCTGCCGCTGGCCGTGTCCGACTTCCTGCTCGAGCTGCATCGCGCCCAGGGCGTCGAGCTGCGGCTCGGCGCGCAACTGGCCGCGCTCGACCCGCATCCCGAGGACGCTTCGCGCGTGCGTGCCATGCTCGCCGACGGCAGCGTGATCGACGCCGATTGCGCGGTGGCCGGCATCGGCCTGGTGCCGAACCTGGCGCTGGCGCGCGAGGCCGGCCTGGCGGTGGAGGACGGCATCGTGGTCGACGAATACGGCGCCACCAGCGATCCGGCGATCTTCGCCTGCGGCGACGTGGCGAGCCACCCGAACGCCTGGCTGAAGCGCCGCACGCGGCTCGAATCCTGGGCCAATGCGCAGAACCAGGCGATCGCGGCGGCCCGGGCCCTGCTCGGCACGCGCGTGCCCTATGCCGAGATTCCCTGGTTCTGGTCCGATCAGTACGACGTGAACCTGCAGATCCTCGGCGACCCCGGCGACGCCACCACCATGCTGGTGCGCGGCGACCTGGCCGCGCGCCGCGCCACGCTGTTCTTCGTCGACGGCGTCACGCTGCGCGGCGTGATCGCCATCAACACGGCACGCGAACTCAAGCTCGCGCGCAAATGGATGAACCAGGGCCGCGCGGTCGATGGCGCGGCGCTCACCGACACGAGCCGCGCGCTGGCCTAGCGACGCTGCCGCCCACGCCACCCGCTATCGCAGGCCCCAAGGAGAATCCCCGCATGAGCACCTATCCCAGCGTCGTCGCCAGCCCGGCCGTGTCGGCCGCCGCGGCGCCGGCCACGCCCGGCGCGGTCGTCGCGCGTCTCGAACGCCTGCCGACCAATGCGCTGCAGATCCGCGCGCGGGTGCTGATCGGCACCGCTACCTTCTTCGACGGCTTCGACGTGATCACCATCGCGGCCACCTTGCCGTTGCTGATCCACAAGTGGGGGCTCGGGCCGGCGCAGATCGGCTGGCTGATCGCCTCGGGCGCGATCGGGCAGTTGATCGGCGCGATCCTGTTCCCGATGCTGGCCGAGCGGCACGGCCGCGTGCGCGCGATCGCCTGGAGCTCGACCGTGATCGGCGTGACCAGCCTGGCCTGCGGCTTCGCGCCGAGCTTCGCGGCCTTCGTGGCGCTGCGCGTGCTGCAGGGCATCGGCCTGGGCGGCGAGCTGCCGGTGGCGGCCACCTATATCAACGAGATCACGCGCGCCCACGGACGCGGGCGTTTCGTGCTGCTGTACGAGATCGTGTTCCCGATCGGTCTGCTGGCCTCGATGGCGCTGGGTGCCTACCTGGTGCCGCGCTACGGCTGGGAGATCATGTACTTCATCGGCGGGCTGCCGCTGCTGCTGGGCCTGGTGCTGACGCGCCTGGTGCCCGAGTCGCCGCGCTGGCTGGCCTCGCGCGGGCGGCTGGCCGAGGCCGGCGAGGCGCTCTCGCGCTTCGAGGCCTCGGTGCGCGGGACGCTGCCGCCGCCGGCCGGCAGCGAGGAGTTCGACCAGGTGCTGGCGCGCCATCCGCGCCGCCGCGCGCTCGACCTGTTGAGCCCCGCCTATCGCCGGCGCACCATCGCGGTGGCGACGCTGTGGGCCACCTGCGGCTTCATCCAGTACGGGCTGTCCACCTGGCTGCCGACCATTTATCGCGACTTCTACCACGCACCCTTGCAGCTCGCGCTGAACCTGGCCGTGATCGGCTCGGTGCTGGGCGTGCTCGGTTCGCTGGTGTCGGCGCTGCTGGTGGACGTGGTGGGCCGCAAGCCCGTGATCAGCGTGTCGTTCCTGCTCTGCGCGCTGTCGCTGGCGGCGGCCGGCTACTGGCACGGTGCCTCGGTCTACGTGGTGGCGATCTGCTGCTCGCTGGCGCTGGGGCTGATGGCCTCGGGCTTCATCACCGCCTACGTCTACACGCCCGAGCAGTACCCCACCAGCATCCGCGCCTCGGGCTGCGGGCTCGGCAGCGCCTGGCTGAAGATCGCCTCGTTCGTGGCGCCGATGGTGGTGCCGCACGCGATCCTCGGCGGCAACCTGGCGCCGGCCTTCTACCTGCTCGGCGCGGTGCCGCTGATCGCGGCGCTGACGGTGCACTTCATCGGCATCGAGACCAAGGGGCAGGTGCTGGAGCGGCTGGAAGCCTGAGCGCTCCCAGCGCGGGATGCGAAACGGCCGGCATTGTCATGCCGGCCGTTTTGTTTTGACGCGCGACGCAGGTGCCCTGGACGCGGCTTCGGCGCCGCCTGCTCAGTGCACCGCCGTGACCGGCAGCTTGGTGAGCCGCAGCAGACGATCGTGCAGGCCCAGGCCGAACACGCGTGCGAGCCAGTGCAGCGGATTGCGGCGCGGCGCGGTCAGCACGATCTCGTCGCAGCGATGCTCCAGCGCGCAGCGCGCGATCGCGTCGGCGGTCGCGCCGAACTTCATGGTCAGCGAGTAGTGCACGCCGGCGTCGCGCAGGATCGTGATGGCCGCGGCCAGGTCGTGCTCGGCCGCGGCGCGGCCGATCTCGTCGAGTTCGCGATGGGTATGGAAGGCGTCGGCGCGCGAGCCGCCCAGCGGCGGTTGCACGTTGACGAGCACCACCTCGGAGGCGCAGCGCTCGCGGTAGAGGAAGGCGGCATGGCGCACGGCCTGCAGCGCGCGCGGGGAGTGGCCGACGGGGACGAGCAGTTTGAGCATGTGGGGCGGCAAGCAGTTCGGATGCGATGCCCGCAGCGTAAACAACCGGTGGTGTCGATCTCGTAAAGAGTGGGCGCTGGGGTATAAAAATCTCGTCAAGACGTGCCGGGCGCGAGGGTGGTTCTGCGGCCCGGCCCGGATTGGTTGCCTCCCGCACACGCTCCCAATCGTGTGATGGACGCAGACAGTTCGTGGAAATTGCTCGCCCACGCTGCCTGCCGCGATGCGGCGAATGCCAGGTAGCGCCTTTTTCCTCGACATTGGAGCGTACCTGCTCGCCTTGCTCGTGGCCGAAGCGGTCGTGCTCGAAATCGAGACTCCTCGTGTCGCTCGGCCAGGTAGGGCAGTTCGTAGGTCCACAGGTTGATCCGCGCGTAAAGGTTCTCGCGAAACGTGCCGTCGGCTACCATCCGGCGCGGGGCGCGATGCGTGCCGTAGATCGACCCGTGTCGTTTGCCTGCGAGTTCGGAAGTCGCTGGCCGCAGCATTCTTTTCGCCATTGCGCGGCCGGCACCACTACCTGGCGATGGCGAGGAAGAATTTCTGCGGCTATCTGCAGGGCGACACCGTGCGCTACAAGAAATACCTGTATGTGCTGCGCTCCCCGCTCGCGGCGCGGCGGCCGAATAAAAAATCCAAGAATTTTATGTTTATGCGCATAAATGACACATTGGGGCCGCGTGTTGCCACCCGGGCCGCACGCGGCCGGGCGTCATGGCGGCACGCGAAACGATGGCGCGGATTCAGTGCGAATCGCACTGGATTATGCGAAAAAAATCGAAAATCGACGGCGAAATCGCGCAGACCGCTCGGCTTACCCTTCATATAATTGTCGGCGTTCCCTCGCTTCAGGAGTGCCTCATGAGCGTCAAGCCCGCCCCGTCGTCTCCCATCTCCCTCGATCCGATCGTCGCGATGCCCGCGCACGCGCTATCCGACGCGATCCGCGGCAAGGCCGTGTCCTGCGTCGAGACCATGCGCGCCTACCTCGACCATATCGAGCGCGTGAACGGCCGCGTCAATGCGATCGTCGCGCTGCGCGAGCGTGACACGCTGCTGGCCGAGGCCGCGCAAAAGGATGCGGCGCTGGCGCGCGGCGAGTGGCAGGGCTGGTTGCACGGCATCCCGCAGGCGCCCAAGGACCTGGCGATGACCAAGGACATCGTCACCACCATGGGTTCGCCGATCTTCCGCGATTTCCGCCCGGCCGAGGATTCGGTGGCCGTGGCACGCATGCGCGCGGCCGGCGCGATCTTCATCGGCAAGACCAACACGCCCGAGTTCGGGCTCGGCTCGCATACCTTCAACGAGGTCTATGGCGCGACGCGCAATCCGCACGATCTCGGCAAGAGCGCCGGCGGCAGCAGCGGCGGGGCGGCCGCTGCGCTGGCCGCGCGCCTGCTGCCGGTGGCCGACGGCAGCGATTTCGGCGGCTCGCTGCGCAATCCGGCCGCGTTCTGCAACGTGCTCGGCTTCCGGCCCTCGGTCGGTCGCGTGCCGCGCTGGCCCGCCGTCGACGTGTTCTACCAGCAGTTCGGCACCGATGGCCCGATGGCGCGCACCGTCACCGACCTGGCCCGGCTGCTGGCGATCCAGGCCGGCCGCGACGCGCGCGACGCGCTTTCGCTCGACGACGATCCGGCCCGCTTCACGCAGCCGCTCGACGCCGACCTGCGCGGCAAGCGGATCGCCTGGGTCGGCGACTGGGACGGTTATCTCGCGACCGAGCCGGGCGTGCTTGCGCTGGGCGAGGCGGCGCTCGGCACGCTGCGCAGCATCGGCTGCGAGGTCGATGCCGCGCTGCCGGCCTTCGATCCGGCGCGGATCTGGCGTATCTGGCTCGCGCATCGTCACTTGCTGGCCGGCGGTGCGGCGCTGGTGCATTACCGCGATCCGGCGCGGCGCGCGCTGCTCAAGCCCGAGGCGGTCTACGAGGTGGAAGGGCTGCTGGCGATGAAGGCCGAGCAGGTCTACGAGGCGAGCGCCGCGCGCACGGCCTGGCTGCAGGCCCTGATGGCGATGTTCGAGCGCCATGACTTCATCGCCGCGCCCACCGCGCAGGTGTTTCCGTTCGATGTCGAGGAGCGCTGGCCGAAGGCGATCGCGGGCCGCGAGATGGACAGCTATCACCGCTGGATGGAAACCGTCACGCCCTGGACCCTGGCCGGCTGCCCGGTGGTCAACGTGCCGGCCGGTTTCAACGAGGCGGGGCTGCCCACCGGCATCCAGCTGATCGGGCGCCCGCGCGACGATTTCGCTGTGCTGCAGCTCGCGCATGCTTACCAACAGGCCGGCGATTTGGTCGCCGAGCGCCTGCCGGGCATCCTGCGGGCTTAGGCGCGGCAGGGCGGAGCGAAGCGATTCCCGGGCGCGGCGCTTGCTATTGGGCGCCGCGTTTCCGTCGCCGTCGCGTAGCCTTCGCCAGGCGCGAAGCCGCGCCGCGCACCGGCCCCGGATTGCTCATACGTTTCCAGTTGTATCGATCGTTGCATCCCGCGTCGCGCTGCGCGGACAATTTTGTCCATGAAAGCGCTGACGACATCCCACAAGGTAAGAGCGATCGCGAAGAGGCATGCCCGGGCGGCCTTCATGGCCGCGGCGGGCTTCGTCGCGAGCGCCGGCGCGCATGCGCAGCAGGGCCACGCGCATGCCGCGGCGCGCCCGGCCGCCGCGCAATATGTCGCGCAATACGCCGCGATTGACGGCCGTGGCAACGACTCGGCCAGCCCCGATGGCGCCACGCGCCGCGCTTCAGCCTCTCCCGTTTCCCCTTCTTCCGCCGCCTCCGCTGCCTCCGCTTCGCCGGACTGGACCGCCTATGTCGACGCGAATCGCCGCGTGCTGGCGGGGCAGGCCGACCTGGCCGTCGCGATGGGCCTGTCGGGCGCGGCGGGCCAGGCCGCCAGCGCGGCCGGCACGCTCGGCGACGGCAGCGACGCCTCGCGCGTCTCGAGCAGCACGCTCGCCGAGATCGGCGGCGCGCAGCAATCGATCGCGCTGGCGCTGTCGCAGGCCTTTGCGTCGGCATCGTCGGCCTCGGCCCTGCCGGTCGATCGCGACAGTTTCAGCAGCGGGCTCGCCTCGCTCGGCGAGGGCCTGCAGCGTTTCGAGGGCCTGCCCAGCGGCGCGCAGGCGGCCGCGCCCGATGCGGCCTCGTCACGCTTCGCCGAGCACGCGCCCGACCAGATCGACGCGGCCGCGGCCACGCTGAACGACGCGGTGCGCTACGCCTCGGTGCATGGCATCGAGGTGCCGCCGGTCGCCACGCTGGCGCTGCGCCGCGTCGCGCATTGACGGGCACGACGCGGCGCCATCGTCTCGCCGAAGCCTGCCGTCTCGCGCCTGCCGGCGGCGATCGCATGGCAGTGCTAAGGTAGCGCGCATTCGCCGCCGCGCGCGCTCCCTTCCACCGGACCTCCTGGCATGCACGACGATCTCGATCTTCCCGCCTATCTCGAACGCATCGGCTACCGGGGCGAAGTCGCGCCGACGCTCGATGCGCTGCGCCGGCTGCATCGCCTCCATCCTGCCGCGGTCGCCTTCGAGAATCTCGATTCCCTGACCGGCGCGCCGGTACGGCTCGACCTGCCGTCGCTGGGCGCCAAGCTGGTGGCGCGGCGTCGCGGCGGTTACTGCTTCGAGCAGAACCGGCTGTTCCAGGCGGTGCTGGAGCGCTTCGGCTTTCGCGTCACGCCGCTGATCGCGCGCGTGCGCTGGCAGCGTCCCCCCGAGCTGGTGGCCGCGCAGACCCACATGCTGCTGCGCGTCGAGCTGGACGGCGCGACCTGGAACCTCGACGTCGGTTTCGGCGCGGTCACGCAGACGGCGCCGCTCGCGGCCACGCCCGGTGTCGCGCAGCGCACGCCGCATGGCGAGTACCGGCTGGTCGAGGCGCCCGGCGCCGACGCGTTCGACCTGGAATTCCGTGCCGCGAAGGGCTGGCAGCCGGTCTATCGTTTCGTGGCGCGCGCCGTCGAGCAGATCGATTACGAGGTGGCGAACTGGTACACCTCGACGCATCCCGATTCGAAGTTCGTGAACGACCTGATCGTCAGCCGCGTGCTGCCGGAAGGCCGCGCCGCGCTGCTCAACGACACCCTGACGCTGCGCGATGCGAGCGGGGCGGCGACCCGCCATGAGCGTCTCGCCGACGCGGCTGCCTGGGCCGCCTGCCTGGACCAGCGCTTCGACCTCGACCTGGATGGCTTCGATATCGAGCAGTTGTTCGCGCGCGTGCAGGCGCGCAGCGCGGCGCTCGACGCGCTGGCCCAGGCGCAGTCGCAATCGCGCTGAGGCGCGGCGCGGGAGTATCGAAGCGAAAACGCGGGTAGGGCGAGGCTCGCGCGCGCTGCCTGCCGCTCGACCGGCGGCGCCATCCAGGGCTCAACCGGCCTGGGCCCCGCTCCCGCAATCGCCCTTCGCGGCCTCGCGCATCAGCCAGTCGCGGAACGCCACCAGCCTGGGCAGGGTCGCCGCCTCGGCGCGATAGACCACGTAATAGGCCAGCGCCGAGGGATAGGCGATCTCGGGGAACAGCGGCACCAGCCGGCCCGCGGCCACGTCGTCGCAGGCCATCACGCTGCGCGCCAGCGCGATGCCGTGGCCGTCGATCGCCGCCTGCAGCACGGCCGCCGAATTGTTGACCTGCATGCCGCGCCGCGCTTCCACCCCGGCCGCGCCCGCGTGGGCGAGCCAGGCTTCCCAGGATGCGAAACCCGCATCCGTCTCCACCGACCGATCGTGTATCAGCGGCTTGCCGGCCAGCTCGCGCGGCGAGCCCAGCGCGCCGTGCCTGGCCAGCCAGGCCGGCGAGCAGACCGGGAAGATGCGTTCCTCCATCAGCTTCTCGGCGGCGAGGCCGGGCCAACTGCCGCGGCCGTAGCGCACGCCGATGTCGATGCCTTGCGCGACGAAATCCACCGGTTTCAGGTTGGTGTCGAGCCGCACGTCGGTTTCCGGGCATTGCGCGTGGAAGCGCTCGATGCGCGGCAGCAGCCATTTCGCGGCGAACGCGGGGCTGACCGCCACGGTCAGCACGCCCGAGCGCGTGCCTTCCTGCAGGCGCGCCAGGCCGATCGACAGGCGGTCGAAGCCGGCGCGGATATCGGGCAGCGCGCGCTCGGCGGTCTCGGTCGGCACCAGCCGCGCGCGGCCGCTGGTGCCGCGCACGAACAAGGGCGCGCCCAGCCACTCCTCCAGCGAGCGCACCAACTGGCCGACCGCGGCCGGCGTCACGTTCAGTTCGGCCGCGGCGGCCGAGAAGCCCTGGTGGCGGGCGCTGGCCTCGAAGGCGCGAAGGGCGTTGAGGAAGATGGGTGTTTTCACGGTACCTTGATGCAAAAAATGATGTAAATTCGAATCTTATTTGATGAGGTGAAATCATGCGGACCACGGTGACTATCGACGATGATCTTTACACCCAGGCCTTGCAAATGGCCGAACCAGGAATGGACAAGGCGGACCTGTTCCGGGAGGCGATCAAGACATTCGTGCGCGTCCAGGCTGCAAAGCGGCTCGCCGCACTTGGCGGTGCGGCACCCGACATGCCAGACGTGCATCGTTATCGAATCGAGCCGGAGTCGTGATGGGGGTCCTGGTCGATACTTCGGTCTGGGTCGAGCACTTCCGCAATGGGAATCGAGCGTTGTTCGACCTGCTTTCTTTCGATTTGGTACTCATTCATCCGATGGTCATCGGTGAGTTGGCTTGTGGTACGCCACCGGCTCCTCGATCGAGAACGCTGGGTGACCTTCGTTTGCTGCAGGCCTGCAATCAGGCCAGCGTCACGGAAGTCATCGATTTCGTCGAACGAGAGCAACTCTTCGGCATGGGCTGCGGCTTGGTGGATTTCATCTTGCTCTCGTCGGCCTTGATTACGCCCGGAGCACGGCTCTGGACCATCGACAAGCGTCTTGCCAACCTCGCCGAGCGTTTCGGCGTGAATTTCGTTCCGATGCGGTAAGCGCGAAAAACACCTGCGCCGCTGCTCGTGCGGCGTTTTCTATCGTTGCTCGATCACGTCCGTTTTTTCCTCACGTTTTGCCCTCGTGGCATGTCCCCCACGAAAGCCAAAAGCTTTTCGTTCCCTCGTGTCGCAATCTAAAAGAAGAAGATTTTCTTTCAGAACGACACACAATATCTGATTTGCGGCACTTCCGCGATCGGCGAAGAATGCAGTCATCCAGTCACGAACTGCCGAACCAACCAAGCAGCCCGTGGCTCATTCAACGTCACGAACGGGAGTCATCATGCATAGTTTTTCTTCCAAGGTTGCGATCGTCACCGGCGGCGGCTCGGGAATCGGCAAGGAAGTCGCGGCGCGGCTCGTCAAGGCGGGCGCCAGCGTCGTGATCGGCGGGCGCGACGCGGCCAAGCTGAAGCAGGCCGCGGCCGAGATCGACGCGAGCGGCGAGCGCGTGCGCTGGCAGGCCGGCGACATCGCCAGGCCGGCAACGGCGGCCGCGCTGGTCGCGCTGGCCACCGAGGCCTTCGGCGGCGTCGACATCCTCGTCAACAATGCCGGCGTGTTCCGCCCCAAGTCCTTCCTCGAGGTGGACGAGGCCGAGTACGACGGCTTCCTCGACATCATCCTGAAGGGCAAGTTCTTCATGGCGCAGGCCGCGGCCAAGGCGATGCAACTGCGCGGCGGCGGCGCGATCGTGCAGACCGGCTCGCTGTGGGCGCTGCAGGCGATCGGCGCGACGCCGTCGGCCGCCTATTCGGCCGCCAATGCCGGCGTGCATGCGCTGACGCGCAACCTGGCGATCGAGCTGGCCGCCTCGAACATCCGCATCAACACAGTCGCGCCGGCCGTGGTCGAGACGCCGGTCTACAACACCTTCATGTCCGACGACCAGGTCAAGGAAACGCTGCCCGCCTTCAACGCCTTCCATCCGCTCGGGCGCAACGGCCAGCCGGCCGATATCGCCGAGGCGATCCTGTTCCTCGCCTCGAACAACGCCTCGTGGATCACCGGCACCGTGCTGCCGGTGGACGGCGGCGTGATGGCCGGCCGCCAGGGCTGAAACCCCTCGCCGAAGCAAGCCGAACCGAACCAAACCGAACCGAACAACCCAGCAAAAGGAGCCATGCCATGGCCTATCTGCAGATCACGATGAAGATCGCCAAGGAAAATCGCGCGGCCGCGGCCAGCGTCTACGCCAAGTACAAGCCGAGCTTCCTCGGCACCATCGCCGGCGCGCGTTCCAAGGAGCTGCTGCTGCGCGACGAGGACGTGCAGGTGCTGCACGGCTTCGACAGCGAGGCGAACGCGCAGGTCTATCTGCAAAGCGCGCTGTTTACGGCCGACGTGGTGGGCGAACTCGGGCCGCTGCTCGAGGCCGCCCCCGAGATCCGTATCTACCAGGTCGCCTGAGCCCGGGCGAGCCTCACCTTCAACCGAGATTGGAGCGATCCACCATGATGCAGGAATGGAATGCCTATCGCGACTCGCTGCTGGAGCGAGTCGGCGACTTCGCGAAACTGAACCCCGAGGCGATGCGCGGCCTGATGACGATCGACAACGCCGGCGCCAAGCTCGGCAAGCTCGAACCGAAAGTGCACGAACTGATCGCGCTGGCGGTGGCGGTCACCACGCGCTGCGACGGCTGCATCGCCGTGCATACCAAGAAGGCGGTCGAGCACGGCGCGTCGCGCGAGGAGATCGCCGAGGCGCTCGGCGTCGCGATCGCGCTGAACGCGGGCGCCGCGCTGACCTACTCGGCGCGCGTGCTCGAAGCGCACGCGGCGCTGCCAGCGGCCTGAGGCATCGGGCTTCGCCGATGAACGGCGCTCATGCCAATGAGCGCCGTCCTTCCTTATCCATTGCCGCGGTCCACGCGGCAATTTCCACGCACTTGTTCCGGAGCCACCCGCATGCTCGTCAATGCCGATTTCGCGCGCCGCGCCATCGTGTCGGCCGATCAATACCAATGGATCGCCTCGCCGCAGCCCGGCGTCGAGCGCGTGATGCTCGACCGCGTCGGCGGAGAGCAGGCGCGCGCCACGAGCATCGTCCGTTATGCGCGCGATTCGCGGTTTCCCGCGCATCCGCATCCGGGCGGCGAGGAGATCCTGGTGCTGGCGGGCACCTTCTCGGAAGGCGAGCTCGATTACCCGGCCGGCTGGTATCTGCGCAATCCGCCGGGCTCGGCGCACCAACCGTCGAGTGCCGACGGCGCGGTGCTGTTCGTCAAGCTGCGCCAGATGGCGGCGGGCGAGGCGGCCTCGATCCGCGTCGACACGCGCGATCCGGCTGCCTGGCGACGCGAGGCGGGCGGCGAGGTCTGTTCGCTGTTCGTTTCGGATTCCGAACGCGTCGAGCTGCGCAGGCTCGACGCGGATGCGGCGCTCGCGATCGGTGCGACGGGCCGGGCGGAGCTGCTGGTGGTGGATGGCGAATTGCGCGTGGATGGGGCGCGCTACCTGCGCGGTAGCTGGATCCGCCTGCCCGGTGGCGATCGGCCGGCCAGCCGGGCCGGCACGAGCGGCGCGACCGTCTATGTGAAGACCGGCGGCGAGGCTGGCCAGCCCGAGGCGGCATCGTGCTGAGGCGCGCGCAGGTAGTGATCGTCGGCGCGGGGCTGGCCGGCCTGACGGCGGCATGGCGGCTGGAGCAGCGCGGCTTTCGCGACCTGCTGCTGATCGAGGCCGGCGAGCGGCTCGGCGGCCGGATCGAGGCGCCGGGCGAGGCGGAGCTGCTCGCGTCAAAGGCCGGCATGGCTGCGAGCGACGCGACCGCGCAACAGAGCGGGCGCTTCGATCTCGGCGCGACCTGGTTCTGGCCGTCGTTCCAGCCCGAATTGAGCGAGCTGGTCGAGGCGCTGGGCCTGGCGCGCTTCGCGCAGCCCGAAGCGGGCGCGATGATGGTCGAGCGCGGCCAGCAGGGTGCGCCGCAGCGGATGCAGGCCTATGCGACCCACTCGTGGCGGCTGGCGGGCTCGATGGGCGCGCTGGTCGACGCGGTGCGCGCGCGCCTGGCCTCGACGCGGATCGTGACGGGCGCGCCGGTGCGCCGGATCCGCCTGGCGGGCGAGCAGGTCGAGCTGGAGACGATCGACGCGCAAGGCGGCGCGAGCGTCTTCTCGGCGGCGCACGTGCTGCTGGCGCTGCCGCCGAGGCTCGCCGCCACCACCATCGAATTCGAGCCGGCGCTGCCCGAGCCGATCGCGCGGCGCTGGCGCGGCACGGCCACCTGGATGGCGCCGCACGCGAAATACCTGGCGATCTACGAGCGGCCGTTCTGGCGCGAGGCCGGCTTGTCCGGCGAGGCGCGCAGCGCGCGCGGGCCGCTGGCCGAGGTCCAC
>NZ_VWWK01000139.1:0-19205 GCF_011753035.1 Burkholderia sp. Ax-1720
TGCCGGCCGCCGCAACCAGTGAAAAGGACAGGCTTGAAACTCCCGTACGAATGGCAGATCGGCTGGCGCTACACGCGCGCCGGCAAACGCACGACCGGCAACGGTTTCATCTCCTTCATCGCCG
Organism: Burkholderia sp. Ax-1720; assembly: GCF_011753035.1. Taxonomy (NCBI): domain Bacteria; kingdom Pseudomonadati; phylum Pseudomonadota; class Betaproteobacteria; order Burkholderiales; family Burkholderiaceae; genus Burkholderia; species Burkholderia sp. Ax-1720. The sequence continues at coordinate 125 of NZ_VWWK01000139.1, forward strand.
CCGTCTCGATGCTCGGCATCGCGCTCGGCGTGGCGGCCCTGATCGTGGTGCTGTCGGTGATGAACGGCTTCCAGAAGGAGGTGCGCGACCGCATGCTGTCGGTGCTGGCGCACGTCGAGATCTTCTCGCCGACCGGCTCGATGCCCGACTGGCAACTGACCGCCAACGAGGCGCGCCGCAACCCGGAAGTGATCGGCTCGGCGCCCTATGTGGAGGCACAGGCCCTGCTCACGCGCCAGGACGCCGTCAGCGGCGTGCTGCTGCGCGGCGTCGATCCGACGCTGGAGCCGCAGGTGACCGACATCGCCAAGGACATGAAGGCCGGCTCGCTGGCCGCCCTGCAGCCGGGCCAGTTCGACGTCGTGCTCGGCACCGCGCTGGCCAGCAATCTGGGCGTATCGGTCGGCGACAAGGTCACCATGTTCGTGCCCGAGGGCACCGTCACGCCGGCCGGCATGCTGCCGCGGGTGAGGCAGTTCACGGTGGTCGGCATCTTCGAGTCGGGGCATTACGAATACGACAGCACGCTGGCGATGATCGACATCCAGGACGCGCAGAAGCTGTTCCGGTTGCCGGCGCCGACCGGCGTCAGGCTGCGGCTCAAGGACATGCAGCGCGCGCCCGAGGTGGCGGTGCAACTGTCGCATTCGCTGTCGGGCGATCTCTATATCCGCGACTGGACCCAGCAGAACAAGACCTGGTTCTCGGCCGTGAAGATCGAGAAGCGCATGATGTTCATCATCCTGACGCTGATCATCGCGGTGGCCGCCTTCAACCTGGTGTCCTCGCTGGTGATGACGGTCACCAACAAGCAGGCCGACATCGCGATCCTGCGCACGCTCGGCGCGCAGCCCGGCTCGATCATGAAGATCTTCGTGGTGCAGGGCGTGACGGTGGGCTTCGTCGGCACGCTCTCTGGCGTGGCGCTCGGCAGCCTGATCGCCTGGAGCATCCCCTGGCTGATCCCGATGATCGAGCATGCCTTCGGCGTGCAGTTCCTGCCGCCCTCGGTCTACTTCATCAGCGAGCTGCCTTCCGAGCTGGTGGCCGGCGACGTGGCCAAGATCGGCGTGATCGCCTTCGTGCTGTCGGCGGTGGCCACCCTCTATCCGAGCTGGCGCGCCGCCAAGGTGCGCCCGGCCGAGGCGCTGCGCTATGAATGAGCGGCTCGTGCAACCGGCCATGAACCCGAACTCAACAGGAAACCCGCGCATGCGCGAAACCGTGCTCGAAGCCAGCGGCATCACCAAATCGTTCCAGCAGGGCGGGCTCGACGTGCGCGTGCTGGCCGACGCCTCCGTCACCGTCCATCGCGGCGAGAAGCTGGCGATCGTGGGCGCCTCGGGCTCGGGCAAGAGCACCCTGCTGCACGTGCTGGGCGGGCTCGACGAACCGGGCACCGGCGAGGTCTCGCTGCTCGGCAAGCCCTTCACGCGGCTCGGCGAGCGCGAGCGCAACGAACTGCGCAATCGCGCGCTGGGTTTCGTCTATCAGTTCCACCATCTGCTGCCCGAATTCTCGGCGCTCGACAATGTCGCGATGCCGCTGCGGATTCGTCGTCTCAACGCGGCCGAGGCGCGCCACGAAGCGCAGGAGATGCTGGAGCGGGTCGGCCTCGGCCATCGCGCCCGGCATCGCCCGGGCGAGCTGTCGGGCGGCGAGCGCCAGCGCGTGGCCGTGGCGCGCGCGCTGGTCACCAAGCCGGCCTGCGTGCTGGCCGACGAGCCCACCGGCAATCTCGACGGCTCGACCGCCGACAATGTCTTCAACCTGATGCTCGAACTGTCGCGCACGCTCGACACCAGCTTCGTGATCGTCACGCACGATCCCGAGCTGGCCGGGCGCTGCGACCGCATCCTGCGGCTGCGCGACGGCGTGCTGCACGAGGAGCCGGCGGTGCCGGTCTGAGCCGATGTGGATCGACACGCACTGCCATCTCGATGCCGGTGAATTCGACGCGGACCGCGAGGCCGTGGTCGATGCGGCGGCGGATGCGGGCGTGTCGGGCATCGTGATCCCGAGCATCGGGCGCGACAACTTCGAGACGGTGCGCGAGCTCGCGCATCGCACCGCCGGCGGCAGCTACGCGCTCGGCATCCATCCGCTCTACACGCCCGGCGCCCGCGACGAGGATCTCGACCGGCTGCGCATGGAGATCGAGGCGAGCCTGGACGATCCGCGCTTCGTCGCGATCGGCGAGATCGGGCTCGACTACTTCGTCGAGGGGCTCGACAACCCTCGGCAGGAGCACTTCTACTACGAGCAACTGAAGCTCGCGCGCGAATTCGAGCTGCCGGTGCTCTGCCACGTGCGCAAGTCGCAGGATCGCGTGCTGGCGGGGCTGCGGCGCTTCGGGGTGCGGCGCGGCATCGCCCATGCCTTCAACGGCAGCTTCCAGCAGGCCGAGGCCTTCATCGCGCAGGGCCTGCACCTGGGCTTCGGCGGCAACGTGACCTTCGAGCGCGCGCGGCAGATTCGCCGGCTCGCCGAGCAGTTGCCGATCGAGGCGCTGGTGGTCGAGACCGACGCACCCGACATCGCCCCCGAATGGATCTACAAGCAGCGCAACACGCCCGACCAGGTGCCGCGCATCGGCGAGGCGATCGCCGCCTTGCGCGGCAGCGAGCCCGAGGCCATCGCGCGGGCGACCACCGCCAACGCGCATGCGGCGATGCCCAGGCTGCATCCGCTTTCCTGATTTCTCCCGCCTGATTTTCCGTTCCTGATATAGCCCGTTCGGCCGGCTCGATCGCCGGATCGATCCGGCGCGCCTGTCGATCCGCATAATCGTCGGCGGGAGATGCCGAGCGTTCGGCGCGCGAGGGGCCGACATGCCGATGCGGGAGATCTGGATCGCGTTCGCGCTGGGTGTCGTGATGCTGCAGCGGCAGGCGCGCCTGCCCGGCGTGGCCGAGGCGGGCGCGGCGCTGGGCGCGGTGGCGCTGTTGCTCGCGCTGCTCGTGATGGTTCGGCGGGCCGCTCCGTCGCGCGGCGCGCGATGGGCGACCATCCTGAGCGTGCTCCTGCTGGCCGCGCTGGCCGGTCATGGCTATGCCGCGATGCGCGCGCACCTGCGCCTGGCCGACGACCTGCCGCTCGAATGGCAGCGGCGCGAGGTGCTCGTCACGGGCGTGGTGCGCGGCCTGCCGGCGCGCGATGCGCAAGGGCAGCGCTTCCTGCTCGACGTCGACGGCCACGATACGGGGCTGCTCCGGTTTCCGGCGCGGCTGCGCCTGTCCTGGATCCGCTACGACCGGCGCGAGGCGGCGCCGCCCGAAGTGCGGCCCGGCGAGCGCTGGCGCCTGCGGGTGCGCCTGAAGCGTCCGCACGCCAATGCCAACGCCGGCTTGCGCGATGCCGAGGCGGCCTGGCTCGCGGGCGGGATTCGCGCGCTGGGTTACGTGTCCTCGTCGCGCGATGCCTCGCGTCTCGACGCGAGTTCACGCGACGCGGCCGCCGTGGTGGACCGGCTGCGCCATCGCGTGCGGGAGCGGATCCGCGCGGTACTCGACGGCGCGCCGCATGCGGGCATCGTCATCGCGCTGGCGATCGGCGCACAGGACGATATCGCCGAGCTCGACCGGCAGGTGCTGCGCGCCACCGGCACCAGCCACCTGGTGGCGATCTCGGGCCTGCATATCGGCATGGTCGGCGCGCTGGCCGCCTGGCTGGCTGCCGCGTTATGGCGGCGCGGCAGCGTGCGCGGCATGGCCTTGCCCCTGTGGCTGCCGGCGCCGCATGCCGGCGCCTGGGCGGCGATCGCGGGGGCGGGCTGCTACGCCGCGCTGGCCGGCTTCAACGTGCCGGCGCAGCGCGCCTGGTGGATGCTGGCCGTGGCCTGCCTGGCCTATTTGTCGGGCCGGTCGATCGCCCCCTCGACCACGCTCGCCGCGGCGCTCGGCTGCGTGCTGCTGGCCGATCCCTGGGCCGTGCTGATGCCGGGCTTCTGGCTGTCGTTCGGGGCGGTGGCGGTGATCCTGTTCGCGGTGTCGGGGCGCGCGGCGCGGCCCTGGCCGGCGGACGAGCCGGCTGCCGTGGAAGCGGGTGGCCTGGATCCGGGCGGCACGCGGCAGCACCTGCGCCGCGCGGCGGCGCGCCTGGCTCGTGTCGGCGCGAACGGCGCGCGCGTGCAATACGCCGTCACGCTCGGTCTCGCGCCGTTCACCGTGCTCTGGTTCGGCCAGGTTCCGCTGGCCGGCGCGCTGGCGAATGCGTTCGCGATCCCCTGGGTCGGCTCGCTCGTCACGCCGATCGTGCTGGCCGGCATGGCGTTGCCGGCGCCGCTCGACGCGCTGGCCTTGCGGGCCGCGCATGCGCTGCTCACCGCCATGTTCGCGCTGTTCGAGGCGATGCCGGTCGGGCTGGCAGCGGTGGCCGAGATGCCGTCGCCATCCTGGTTCGCCTTGCTCGCCGCGCTGGCGGGCGCCGGCTGGGCGCTGATGCCGCGCGGCTGGCCCTTGCGCTTCGCGGCGCCGCTGGCCTGGCTGCCCTTGGTGCTGCCGCCCTCGCAGGCGCCGCCCGCCGGCGCGCTCCGGCTGACCCTGCTCGATGTGGGCCAGGGCCTGGCCGTGCTGGCGGAGACGGCGCATCACCGCTTGCTGTTCGACGCCGGCCCCGGCGCCGAATCGACCCGGGCCGGCGAGCGCATCGTCGTGCCCTTCCTGCGGGCGAAGGGCATCCGTTCGCTCGACACGCTGATGATCAGCCACGCGGATGCCGATCATGCCGGCGGCGCGACCGCCGTGCTCGAGGCCTTGCCGGTCGGGCAACTGACCGGCGGCCTGCCGCGCGATAAGGCCTTGTGGGGGCTGGCGCGCGCGGCCGGGGTGGTGGATCGGCTGGCCTGCCGGGCCGGGCAGCGCTGGACCTGGGACGGCGTGCATTTCGCAGTGCTGTGGCCGCGTGCCGAGCCTGACGCGGACGCGCCGAACGCGAGCTCCTGCGTGCTGCATGTCTCGGCGGGCGGCCGGGCGGCCTTGCTGACCGGCGATATCGACACCGGGGTCGAGCGCACGCTGGTGCGCGACGAGCGCGCGGCGCTGGCGGCCGAGGTGCTGGTGGTGCCGCACCACGGCAGCCGCACCTCGTCCTGGGAGCCCTTCGTCGACGCGGTCGCGCCGCGCGCGGCCTGGTTCCCGCTCGGTCACGCCAATCGCTTCGGGCACCCGCATCCGACCGTCTGGGCACGCTACGCCGCCCGCGGCATCGAACTCGCGCGCAGCGATCGGGACGGCGCCGTGAGCGTGATGCTGAACGACCCGTCCGCGCGGGACGGGCTGCCTGTCGAGCGCTATCGCGAACGTCATCGGCGTTACTGGATGGCGCCGTGAGCGGGCAGAGACGTCGCCGCGGATAGCCAGTAGAGGGAACCATCAAAGCGGCGAGGGCCGGCGCGATGCCAGGAAAATCAAGCGCTTATCCGATGATTTCGAAACGGCGCGGGGCAACGGCCGAGGCGCCGCCGCCGCGCTTCGCGATGGCGCGGCCCGGACGCGCTATGCTCGCTGCCATCGGCACTGGCGATCGCCTCCCCGCGCAGGCGGGGAGCGGCGAGCCCGGCCTCGACCCGGACCCACATGATGAAACCAGGAGACAGCGGCGACTTGAAGGACATCCTCCACTTCTCTCATGCGAACGGTTTTCCCGCGCCGATCTACCGGACCATCTTCGCCGAACTGGCCGACGACTACGACCTGCGCCATATCGACCGGATCGGCCACGACCGGCGCTACCCCGTGACGCGCGACTGGCCCCACCTGGTCGAGGAACTGCTGGAGGCGATCGGCCGGGACTACACGCGCCCGGTCTGGCTGGTCGGCCATTCGCTGGGCGGTTATCTATCCCTGATGGCGGCGCTGCAGAAGCCGCAATGGGTGAAGGGCGTGGTGATGCTCGACTCGCCCGTGATCGCGGGCTGGCGCAGCAGCGCGCTGCGCTTCAGCCAGTGGGCCGGCCTCGACGAGCGGCTCTCGCCGGCCGCGGCCACCCGCACGCGCCGCACCCGCTGGGCCGATCGCGAGGAGGCCTGGCGGCATTTCTACGAGAAGCCGGCCTTCGCGCGCTGGGACGAGCGGATGCTGGCCGACTACATCGACCACGGCATTCCGCAGACGGACCCCTCGGGCGAGCGCCGGCTCGCCTTCGATCGCGATATCGAATACATGATCTACCGCACCTTGCCGCACACGCTCGGCCCGCGCCTGGCGCACGGCGCGCCGGTGCCGGTCGGCTTCCTGGCCGGCACGCGCTCGCGCGAGGTGCGCCAGGTCGGGCTGGAGGCGACGCAGCGCGTCGCGCAGGGGCGCGTCGAATGGCTGGAGGGCTCGCACCTGTTCCCGATGGAGCGGCCGCTGGATACGGCGCGCGCTTTGCAGCGCATGCTGAATACGCTGCGTTCGGTGGAGGCGGCGTAGGCGGCGGTCGCGATGCGCTCGCGGCGATCGCGAGCGCCGCGGGCAGGGCGCTGGCGCCGCCGCGGAATCCGTCGATATGCCGTCGATGCGACGCCGATATGCGGGTGCTGGTGCCGTCGATGCGCCGCCGCGAACCGGCCGGCGCGGCCCGGCGGGCCGCTCTCCCGCGCCGCTCAAGGATAGGGCGCGATCGGCCCGCAATTGCTGAGAGATACGCGGTCTTTACGGTATAATCCGTTTTTCCCGCGAGCATCCAGCGATGACCAAATATGTATTCGTCACCGGCGGCGTAGTTTCCTCCCTCGGCAAGGGGATTGCCGCCGCTTCTCTCGCCGCGATCCTCGAATCGCGCGGTCTGAAAGTCACCCTCCTCAAACTCGATCCGTACATCAACGTCGACCCCGGCACGATGAGCCCGTTCCAGCACGGCGAAGTGTTCGTGACGGAAGACGGCGCGGAGACCGACCTCGACCTCGGCCACTACGAGCGCTTCATCAGCACCAAGATGCGCAAGGCCAACAACTTCACGACCGGTCAGATCTACGAGTCGGTGATCCGCAAGGAACGCCGCGGCGACTACCTGGGCAAGACGGTCCAGGTGATTCCGCACATCACCAACGAGATCCAGGCCTTCATCGAGCGCGGCGCGGCTTCCGCCACCTGCGGCGAGCCGGACGTGGCGATCGTCGAGATCGGCGGCACGGTCGGCGACATCGAATCGCTGCCCTTCCTCGAGGCCGCGCGCCAGATGAGCCTGCGCCTGGGCCGCAACAGCGCCTGCTTCGTGCACCTCACCCTGGTGCCGTTCATCGCCACGGCGGGCGAACTGAAGACCAAGCCCACCCAGCACAGCGTGCAGAAGCTGCGCGAGATCGGCATCTCGCCGCACGTGCTGCTCTGCCGTGCCGACCGTCCGATCCCCGACGACGAATCGCAGAAGATCTCGCTGTTCTCGAACGTGCCGGAAGACGCGGTGATTTCCGTGTGGGACGTCGACAGCATCTACAAGATCCCGCAGATGCTGCACGACCAGGGCATGGACCGCATCATCTGCGAGGAACTGAAGCTGACCGTGAAGGATGCCGACCTGGCCATGTGGGCCTCGCTGGTCGACAAGCTCGAGCATCCGAAGCACGAGGTCACGATCGGCATGGTCGGCAAGTACGTCGAGCTGACCGAATCCTACAAGTCGCTGATCGAGGCACTGCGCCACGCCTCGATCCACACCTCGACCAAGGTCAATATCGAGTACCTCGATTCGGAAGAGATCGAGGCCAAGGGCGTCGACAGCCTCAAGCATCTCGACGCCGTGCTGGTGCCGGGCGGTTTCGGCCGTCGCGGTACCGAAGGCAAGATCGCGGCGATCCGCTACGCGCGCGAGTCCAAGGTGCCGTACCTCGGCATCTGCCTGGGCATGCAGCTGGCGGTGATCGAATTCGCGCGCGACGTGGTGGGCCTGAAGGACGCCAACAGCACCGAGTTCGATCCCGAGACGCCGAACCGCGTGGTCGCGCTGATCACCGAGTGGTACGACCGCGAAGGCAAGGTCGAGAAGCGCACCGAGGCATCGGACCTGGGCGGCACCATGCGCCTGGGCTCGCAGCGCTGCCCGATCAAGGCCGGCACGCTGGCCGAGGAAATCTACGGCAGCGACGTGAACGAGCGTCACCGTCACCGCTACGAGGTGAACAACCTCCTGGTGCCGCAGCTCGAGTCGGGCGGCCTGGTGATCAGCGCGCGCACGCCGAGCGAGGACCTGCCGGAAATGATGGAGCTGCCGCGCTCGATGCACCCCTGGTTCGTCGGCGTCCAGTTCCACCCGGAATTCACCTCCACGCCGCGTGACGGCCATCCCCTGTTCAAGTCGTTCGTCGAAGCCGCGCTCGCCAGCCAGCAGGCGCGTGCCGGAGTGAAAGCATGAAACTGGGCGATTTCGAGGTCGGCCTCGATCGGCCGTTCTTCCTGATCGCCGGCACCTGCGTCGTCGAATCGGAGCAGATGACGATCGACACGGCGGGCCGGCTCAAGGAAATCTGCGCGAAGCTGAACATCCCGTTCATCTACAAGTCCTCGTTCGACAAGGCCAATCGCAGCTCGGGCACCTCGTTTCGCGGCCCCGGCATGGACGAGGGCCTGCGCATCCTCTCCGAGGTCAAGCGCCAGCTTGGCCTGCCGGTGCTGACCGACGTGCACGAGGTGGACGAGATCGAGCCGGTCGCGGCGGTGGTCGACGTGCTGCAGACGCCGGCCTTCCTGTGCCGGCAGACCGACTTCATCCACGCCTGCGCGCGCTCGGGCAAGCCGGTCAACATCAAGAAGGGCCAGTTCCTCGCGCCGCACGACATGAAGAACGTGATCGACAAGGCGCGCGCGGCGGCCCGCGAGGCCGGCCTCTCCGAGGACCGCTTCATGGCCTGCGAACGCGGCGTCTCGTTCGGCTACAACAATCTCGTGTCGGACATGCGCTCGCTGGCGATCATGCGCGAGACCGGCGCGCCGGTGGTGTTCGACGCCACCCACTCGGTGCAGCTGCCGGGCGGGCAGGGCACCAGCTCGGGCGGCCAGCGCGAGTTCGTGCCGGTGCTGGCGCGCGCGGCGGTGGCCACGGGCGTGGCGGGCCTGTTCATGGAAACCCATCCGAACCCGGCCGAGGCGAAGTCCGACGGCCCGAACGCCGTGCCGCTGCATCGCATGGCCGCGCTGCTCGAGACGCTCGTCACGCTCGACGCGGCGGTCAAGCGCGCGCCGTTCCTGGAAAACGATTTCAACTAATGCATGAACTTGGCGGCGGTGGCGGACGTCTGTAGCAAGGTCCGCTTCGCCGGCACAGCCTTCACGACGGAATTCATCGTCATCCTCAGAGGAAATCATGAGTGCAATCGTAGATATCATCGGCCGCGAGATTCTGGATTCGCGCGGTAATCCCACCGTCGAGTGCGACGTGCTGCTCGAATCGGGCACGATGGGCCGCGCCGCGGTGCCGTCGGGCGCGTCGACGGGTTCGCGCGAGGCGATCGAGCTGCGCGACGGCGAAACCGGCCGCTACAACGGCAAGGGCGTGCTGAAGGCGGTCGAGCATATCAACACCGAAATCTCCGAGGCGATCATGGGCCTCGACGCGTCGGAGCAGGCCTTCCTCGACAAGACGTTGCTCGAGCTCGACGGCACCGACAACAAGTCGCGCCTGGGCGCGAACGCGATGCTGGCCGTCTCGATGGCCGTCGCGAAGGCCGCCGCCGAAGAGGCCGGCCTGCCGCTGTACCGCTACTTCGGCGGCTCGGGCGCGATGCAGCTGCCGGTGCCGATGATGAACATCGTGAACGGCGGCGCGCACGCCAACAACAGCCTGGACATCCAGGAATTCATGATCGTCCCGGTCAGCCAGCCGACCTTCCGCGAAGCGCTGCGCTGCGGCGCCGAAGTGTTCCATGCGCTCAAGAAGATCCTGTCGGATCGCGGCATGAGCACGGCGGTGGGCGACGAAGGCGGCTTCGCGCCGAACTTCGGCAGCAACGACGAATGCCTGTCGACCATCCTCCAGGCGATCGAGAAGGCCGGCTACCGCGCCGGCGAGGACGTCCTGCTGGCGCTCGACTGCGCGGCCTCGGAGTTCTACCACGACGGCAAGTACCAGCTCGCCGGCGAAGGCCTGCAACTGTCGTCGGCCGAATTCGCCGACTACCTCGCCACGCTGGCCGACAAGTTCCCGATCGTCTCGATCGAGGACGGCATGCATGAAAGCGACTGGGACGGCTGGAAGCTCCTGACCGAGCGCCTGGGCAAGAAGGTGCAGCTGGTGGGCGACGACCTGTTCGTCACCAACACGCGCATCCTCAAGGAAGGCATCGAGAAGGGCATCGCGAATTCGATCCTGATCAAGATCAACCAGATCGGCACGCTGACCGAAACCTTCGCGGCCATCGAGATGGCCAAGCGCGCCGGCTACACGGCCGTGATCTCGCATCGCTCGGGCGAGACGGAAGATTCGACGATCGCCGATATCGCCGTCGGCCTGAACGCCGGCCAGATCAAGACGGGTTCGCTCTCGCGCAGCGACCGCATCTCGAAGTACAACCAACTGCTGCGCATCGAGGAAGATCTCGGCGATATCGCCAGCTACCCGGGCAAGTCGGCGTTCTACAACCTGCGCTAACGCGTTACTATCCGGTCTAGTCACCCGTGACGCCGCTTCGCGACCCTCGTGAAGCGGCGCTTCTTATATCTGCGGCTCGTACATGCGGCTTGTCACTGTCGTCCTGATCGCCTTGCTGGTGTTGATTCAGTACCCGTTGTGGTGGGGGCATGGCGGCTGGCTGCGCGTGCACGAATTGCGGCAGGAATTGCTCAACCAGACGCAGAAGAACGCCGACGAGAAGCTGCGCAACGAGCGGATCGCCGGCGAGGTGCAGGATCTGCAGAACGGCACGGCGGCGATCGAGGAGCGGGCCCGCTACGAGATGGGCATGGTCAAGGATGGCGAGGTGTTCGTGCAGTTCGTCTCGCCGAATTCGCCGGCGCCGATGGTGCCGAACCAGAATTCGACCGCCTCGCTGACCAACCATGGCGATACCAGCAGCGCGCCGGTGCGCGTGGTGCCGAATCCGGTGTCGCGGGCCAAGCCCGAGCGGCATCACGGGCGCGCCGAGCATCACTGACGGGCGAGAAGCTCGCGCCGGCTGGTAGCGGCGAGGCGGCGGCGGAAACTAAAAAGCGCGACCCGAAGGTCGCGCTTTTTCATTGGCGAGGCGCTCGATCGACGGCGCGAGCGGCTTACCAGCCCCATCCCCAGCCGGGGTAGCCGTAACCGACGCCAGTGCCCCAGCCGCGATTCCAGCCGCCGCCGTAATACCCGCCGTAGACGGTGACCGGCGTCGGCGCGTAGTAGGAATAGGCGCGCGCGGCGGCCTCGGCCGACATGATCTCGTTCTGCTCGCGCAGCACCTGCCGGTCGATCGCGTCGTAGCGCTGTTTTTCCGCGGCCGTGAGCGGCTGGGCCGTGGCGGTGGCCGCGCCGGGCTGGCCATCGGGCAGGCGGCTCAGCACCGTCGAGGACGGCGGCACCGCGCAGCCGGCCAGCGTGAGCGCGACGAGGGCCGCCGGCAGCGAAAGTGACAGGGGCAGGGACTTCATGACGGCTTCTCCTTCTACCTTCTTCAAGGCACTCGCGGCGACGCGCGAGCCTCAGTGACGCTGTTCGCCGGCCGGCGCGACGCCGGCGCCGATTTCAGGCGTCACGAACAGTTGTTCGACGTCGACCGGGTCGAATTCATAACGCTCGTTGCAGTATTCGCAATGAATCTCGACATGGCCGCGTTCCTCGATCACGCTGTCCACTTCCTCGCGGCCCAGCATCCGCAGCATCCCGCCCACCTTCTCGCGCGAGCAGGTGCACTGGAAGCGCGTCGCGGCCGGTTCGAAGTGGCGAACGCTTTCCTGCCAGAACAGACGCCGAAACACCGTCTCGGGTTCCGTATCGAGCAATTCCTGCGACGAGAGCGTGCTGCCCAGCGTGCAGACGCGCTCCCAGGTATCGAGGTCGGGCTCGTTGGCGGCCGGCACGATGCCGCCGTCGCCCGGCAGCTTCTGCAGCAGCATGCCGACCGCGCGCTCGCCGTTGGCGGCCAGCCACAGCCGCGTGTCGAGCTGCTCGGAATGGTGCATGTAGTGCTCGAGCATCTGCGCGACCGACTCGATCGGGCCGTCGTGGTCGTTGAGCGGCACGATGCCCTGGTAGGGCTGCTGGCCGGGTTTCTTGTCGGCCGGGTCGAGCGTGATCACGCAGCGGCCGTGGCCGCTGGCGTTGACCAGGTCGACGAAGGACATGCCTTCGCCGAGCGTGGCGGCGGTGGCGTCCGACAGCTTGGCGGTGGCGCGGATCGAGAGATCCGAGCCGCATTGCACCACCAGCATCTTGACCGGCCCGTCGCCGTAGATCTGCATGATGAGCGTGCCGTTGAACTTCAGGTTCGCGGACAGCAGCGCGCAGGCGGCCATCATCTCGCCGAGCACGTTGCGCACCGGCGCCGGGTAGTTGCGGCGCGTCAGCACCTCGCGCCAGGTGCTGCCCAGCGAGACGATCTCGCCGCGCACCGGTGCCGTGTTGAACATGAATTTCTGTAACTGGTCGCTCACTTCGGTTCCTCGATTGACGGGCAGCGGCGGCGCGGCATTCAGCCGATCCGCACCAACTGCTCCTTGAAATACGCGCGTCGCTGCGCGTAGTTGTGCGTGTTCGCGTGCATGCGCGCGATGTCTTCCTCGCTCAGCGTGCGTACCACCTTGGCCGGCGCGCCCAGGATCAGCGAGTTGTCCGGGAACACCTTGCCCTCGGTCACCACGGCGCCGGCGCCAACCAGACAGTTGCGGCCGATCACCGCCCGATTCAAGACCACCGCCTGGATCCCGATCAGCGAACCCTCGCCGATGGTGCAGCCGTGCAGCATCGCCTGGTGGCCGATCGTCACGTTCGGGGCTACCGTCAGCGGGCAGCCCGGGTCGGTGTGCAGCACCACGCCTTCCTGCACGTTGCTGCCGGCGCCGACCACAATCGGCTCGTTGTCGCCGCGGATCGTGGCGCCGAACCAGACGCTGGCGTTCTCCTCGAGCACCACCTTGCCGATGATCGCCGCGGTATCCGCGACGAACACGCTTTCATGAATGGTGGGGGCGTCTTCGCCGAGCTTGTAGATGGTCACGCGTTGTCTCCTGGGGTTCGCTGAGCCGGTGGGGCGCGTGTCGCGCGCCGGTACAATGTGCGCGGCCGCCTGGGGCCGTGGGCAGGCGTCGTGCGCGGGATCGGCATGATCCGCGCGATGCTGGCGTCTACCCGAATCCGCTATTGTAAATGCTTGCGCGAATTGACCGCGTACGCTGTGCCGAAGCCGTTTTCATGTCCGACCCGAATTTCTCCTTCGCCGCGCCGTCCGTTTCCTCTTCCACGCCCGCCCGCTGCGTGCGCGCGGCGGCGCTCGCCGCGCTGCTCGAGGCCGAACCGGTCGCCAAGGCCGCGCAGGTGCGCGCGCTGCATGCGCAGTGGCTGGCCGGCCGCGCCGAGGTCGATCCCGAGCGCCGCTTCGCGCCGCCGCCGGCCTTGCCGGGGCGCCCGGCGCGCCCGGAACTGGTCGAGCCGCGCTTCCTGCAACGCCGCTCGATGCGCTCGGAAGCCGGGCGCGCCACCTTGCTGCACGCGCTGGCCCATATCGAATTCAACGCGATCAATCTCGCGCTGGATGCGGTATGGCGCTTCCCGGCCATGCCCGCGGCCTTTTACGCCGACTGGCTCAAGGTGGCGGCCGAGGAGGCGTATCACTACACGCTGCTGGCCGCGCGCCTGGCGGAATTGGGGCACGCCTACGGCGATTTCCCGGCCCACGACGGGCTCTGGGAAATGTGCGAGCGCACCGCAGGCGACGTGCTCGCGCGCATGGCGCTGGTGCCGCGCACGCTGGAGGCGCGCGGGCTGGACGCCTCGCCGCCGATCCGCGCGCGCTTGATGCAGGCCGGCGACGAGGCATCGGCCGCGATCCTCGACGTGATCCTGCGCGACGAGATCGGCCATGTGGCGATCGGCAACCGCTGGTTCCGCCATCTCTGCGCGCGGGCCGGGCTCGAACCGCATCCGGCCTACCTGCGGCTCGCCGAGCAGTACCATGCGCCGCGGCTGCGCGGGCCGTTCAACTTCGAGGCGCGCCGCGACGCCGGTTTCGACGAGCTGGAACTGGATGCGCTGGTCGCCCAGGATCGCGACACGCCGCCCGCCGGCACGCCAGACTGAGCGAGCGCGCCCCGGCACGGCGCATCGCGACGCAAATGCAGCCTAGAGAAGTGCCTCGACACATGCGCCGCCTCAGCACCATTGCACACATCGTCGCAGCGTCGCCGATATAATCGAACGACCATTCTTTTTTTGGCGGCCGCGATGACCCAGACCCATTCCGACTCCATTTCCGAATTCGTGACCGTGCGCGGCGTGCGCCTGCATGTGCGCCGCTGGGGCCGGCCCGATGCGCCGGTGCTCTACATGCTGCATGGCTGGATGGACGTGGCCGCCTCGTTCCAGTTCGTGGTCGACGCGCTGGCCGGCGACTGGCAGGTGATCGCGCCCGATGCGCGCGGTTTCGGGCTGTCGGATTGGCCGGTGGCCGCGCAGGGCGGCGGCCATTACTGGTTCATGGACTACCTCGGCGATCTCGAGGCGCTGATCGACCACTACACGCCGGAGGGCGAAGTCAACCTGGTTGGCCACAGCATGGGCGCGAACGTGGTCTGTCTGTATGCCGGCGCGCGGCCGGAGCGGGTGCGCCGCGTGGTCGACCTGGAGGGTTTCGGGCTGGCGCCGCCGCCGGCCTCGCAGGCGCCGCTGCGGCTGGCCGCCTGGCTCGACGAGTTGCGCGAGCCGCCGCTGCTCAAGCCCTATGCCTCGCTCGGCGAGGTGGCCGAGCGCCTGATGAAGACCAACCCGCGGCTCGCGCCCGAGCGCGCGCGTTTTCTCGCCAACCACTGGGCGCGCCGCGAGGACGACGGCCAGTACCACCTGCTGGCCGATCCGGCCCACAAGCAGGCCGGGCCGCTGCTGTACCGGCTCGACGAGGTGATGGCGGTCTGGTCGCGGGTGCGCGCCAAGGTGCTGCATGTCGAGGCGGTCGATTCGCCGACGCTGCGCATGCTGGCCGGCCGGATCCCGCTCGACGAATTCCGCAAGCGTTTCGCCGCCTTTCCCGACTGGCGCGAGAAGACCATCGAGGAAGCCGGGCACATGGTGCACCACGACCAGCCGGAGCAGATCGCGGCGCTGATCGAGGCCTTCTGCGCCTGACGCCGCGCCGGGCCGTCCCGCGGCGGCCCGTTTTCCGTCTGTTTGCAGCCGGTTTTCGTCCCATCTCGTCCCATTTCGTCTCCGTTTCGGATCACGGGCCGCGCGGGCAGGCCCGCCGGCCGGTCCGGCCCCGCGGCGATCGTGCGGCGTTGCAGTAGAATGTCCGCATGCACCCGATTCCGACGATGAACGCCGATCTGCACTGCCATTCCAACGTCTCCGACGGCGCCCTGACGCCCGCCGAGGTCGCGCAACGCGCGCACGCGGCGGGCGTCACGCTGTGGGCGCTGACCGACCACGACGAGGTCGGCGGCCAGCTCGCGGCGCGCGAGGCCGCGCAGGCGCTCGGCATGCGTTATGTCTGCGGCGTCGAGATCTCGGTGACCTGGGCTTCGCGCACGGTCCACGTGGTCGGCCTCAACGTCGATCCGGCCGCGCCGGCGCTGGTCGACGGCCTGTATCGCACCCGCAACGGCCGCGCCGCGCGCGCGCTGGAGATGGGCGAGCGGCTCGCCGAGATCGGCATCCCCGGCGCCTACGAAGGGGCGCTGCGCTACGTCTCGAACCCGGACCTCATTTCCCGCACCCATTTCGCGCGCTACCTCGTCGAGGCCGGCCATGCGGCCAGCACCTCCGAGGTGTTCGCGCGTTATCTCGGCGACGGCAAGCCCGGCTGCGTGCCGCATCGCTGGGCCAGGCTGGACGACGCGGTCGGCTGGATCCAGCAGGCCGGCGGCGAGGCCGTGATCGCCCACCCGGGCCGCTACGCCTACACGCCGGTCGAATTCGGCGCGCTGTTCGGCGAGTTCATCGACCTGGGCGGCCGCGCGATCGAGGTCGTCACGGGCAGCCACACGCCCGACCAGTATCGCGAGTACGCGGAGGTCGCCCGACGCTACGGCTTCGAGGCGTCGCGCGGTTCCGATTTCCATGCGCCGGGCGAGAGCGTCGTCGAGCTCGGCAGCCTGCCGCCGCTGCCGCCGGACCTGAAACCGGTCTGGGAACGCTGGCTCTGACCCACGGCCGCGCGCGGCGCGCGGCTTCAGCCCCGGCGCGCCATGCACGCGCGGGCGACGCCCACTCCCCACTGATCCCATGTCCCAGTACTTCAGGATTCACCCGGAAGATCCGCAGCCGAGGCTGGTGCGCCAGGCCGTCGAGATCGTGAAGCAGGGCGGCGTGATCGCCATGCCGACCGACTCCAGCTACGCGCTGGCCTGCCATCTCGACGACAAGACCGCGGTCGAGCGCGTGCGCAAGATCCGCGGGCTCGACGACAAGCAACTGCTGTCGCTGCTGGTGCGCGACCTGTCCGAGCTGGCCAATTTCGCGATGGTCGACAACCACCAGTACCGGCTGATCAAGTCGGTCACGCCGGGGCCCTACGTGTTCGTGCTGCAGGCCACCAAGGAGGTGCCGCGCCGGCTCTCGCATCCCTCGCGCAAGACCATCGGGCTGCGCGTGCCGGATCACGCGATCACGCTGGCGGTGCTGGAGACGCTCGGCCAGCCGTTGCTCGGCACCACCCTGATCCTGCCGCCCGACAGCGATCCGCTCAACGACCCCGAGGAAATCCGCGAACGCCTGGAAAAGCAGGTGGACCTGGTGATCGACGGCGGCGCCTGCCCGCGCGAGCCCTCGACCATCGTCGACCTGACCGGCGACGCGCCGGTGCTGGTGCGCGCCGGCCGCGGCTCGCTCGAACCCTTCGGGCTGAGCGCGGAGGCCTGAGCGGCCGCCCGTCATCGACTGTCATGATTGCCGGCCGCCGGTTTGTCCGTCGGCCGTTTTCCGCTTGTTACAATACCGCGCCATGGACAATCTGATTCAGACCATCGTCGTCTACGCCCTGCCGGTGATCTTCGCGATCACCCTGCACGAGGCCGCGCACGGCTACGCCGCGCGCCTGCTCGGCGACAACACCGCCTACGCGCTCGGCCGCGTGTCGTTCAATCCGATGCGCCACATCGATCCGGTCGGCACCATCGTGATGCCGCTGGTGCTGTACTTCCTGACCAGCGGCGCCTTCCTGTTCGGCTATGCCAAGCCCGTGCCGGTCGCGTTCCGCAACCTGCGCAACCCGCGCTGGGGCAGCCTGTGGGTGTCGGCGGCGGGGCCGGCCTGCAACTTCGTGCAGGCGCTGGTGTGGGGCTTCGTGTCGGTCGGCCTGGCGGCCGCCTCGGTCGACGAGCCCTTCTTCACGCGCATGGCCGCGGCCGGCGTCGGCGTGAACCTGGTGCTGGGCGTGCTGAACCTGTTTCCCTTGCCGCCGCTCGACGGCGGGCGCGTGCTCACGGCGCTGCTGCCGCCCAAGCAGTCGATCGCGCTGTCGAAGATCGAGCCTTACGGTTTCATCATCGTCCTGCTGCTGATCATGACGGGCCTGCTGACGAAGTTCTGGCTGCGGCCGGGCGTCGGCATCGGCTACAGCATCGTGACGGCCATCCTGACTCCCTTTGCCTCGCTTTTCTAAAACATAATCATGTTCCCCGATCGTATCTTTTCCGGCATGCGTCCCACCGGGTCGCTCCACCTCGGCCATTACCATGGCGTGCTGAAGAACTGGGCGAAGCTGCAATCCGAATACCCGTGCTTCTTCTGCGTGGTCGACTGGCATGCGCTGACCACCCACTACGAAACGCCCGAGGTGATCGAGAAGAACGTCTGGGAAGTGCTGATCGACTGGATCGCGGCCGGCATCGACCCGGCCCAGGCCACGCTGTTCATCCAGAGCAAGGTGCCGGAGCACGCCGAGCTGGCGCTGCTGCTGGGCATGAGCACGCCGCTGGGCTGGCTCGAACGCGTGCCGACCTACAAGGAGCAGATCGAAAAGCTCAAGGACAAGGATCTCTCGACCTACGGCTTCCTCGGCTACCCGGTGCTGATGGCCGCCGACATCCTGCTGTACCGCGGCTCGCTGGTGCCGGTCGGCGAGGACCAGGTGCCCCACGTCGAGATGACCCGCGAGATCGCGCGCCGCTTCAACTACCTGTACGGCCGCGAGGCCGATTTCGAGGAGAAGGCGCTGGAGGCGGCCAAGAAGCTCGGCGGCAAGCGCGCCAAGCTCTATCGCGAACTGCGCAACGCCTACCAGCAGGAAGGCGACGACGAGGCGCTCGAGCAGGCGCGCGCGATGTTGCAGGAATCGCAGAGCCTGTCGATGAGCGATCGCGAGCGGCTGTTCGGCTACCTGGAAGGCGCGCGCAAGATCATCCTGGTCGAGCCGCAGGCGCTCCTGACCGAAGCCTCGCGCATGCCGGGCTTGGACGGCGGCAAGATGTCGAAGTCCTACGGCAATACCATCGGCCTGCGCGAGGATGCCGAGACCATCACCAAGAAGGTCCGCACCATGCCGACCGATCCGGCTCGCGTGCGCCGCACCGATCCGGGCGACCCGGAAAAGTGCCCGGTCTGGCAGTTCCACCTGGTCTATTCGGACGAACCCACGCGCGAGTGGGTGCAGAAGGGCTGCAAGTCGGCCGGCATCGGCTGCCTGGACTGCAAGCAGCCGGTGGTCGAGGGCATCCTGCGCGAACAGCAGCCGATGCTCGAGCGCGCGCAGAAGTACATGGACGACCCGTCGCTGCTGCGCGCGATCGTCGCCGACGGTTGCGACAAGGCACGCAAGCACGCGGTCGAGACCATGCGCGACGTGCGTGACGCGATGGGCCTGTCGTACAACTGAGCGGCGCGCGGCGATGACCACGATTCCCCTCCACGGTGACGCGAGCCGCGCGAGCGGCATGAGCGAGGCAAGCGCCTCGCCGGCCGAGCGGCCGAGCGCGGCGCCGTCGCGCTGGGTGGCCGGCTGGTCGCACCTGGTGCCCGCCGGCGGCGCGGTGCTCGACGTGGC
>NZ_VWWK01000140.1:0-18656 GCF_011753035.1 Burkholderia sp. Ax-1720
AGGCAGGCCGCGGCAGCCGACGCCGCCGACCTCGAAACGCCGGCCGCGCCAAGCACCCAGGCAGCCGCGGGCACCGAGACAATCGATGCGGACGCATCGAAACCCTATGTGCCGCCACCGCCCGCCGCGCGCAGCGCCGAGCTGCGTGCGCGCCGCCCCGAGGACCGCACGCGGGCGATCGACCTGCTGCCGAGCCCGCTCGGCAACCGCCCGGCCTGGCTCGACGGCGACGACGGCCAGCGCCTGCCGGCCTACCTCGGCGCATACGCCAGCTACCAGCGCCTCTCGCTCGATCTCGACCCGCGCTCGACCTCGGCCGCCGCCGTCTACCGCCAGCTCTACGACGGCCTGCGCGAGGCCTGCGCGAAACACGTCGATCTCGAGCTCAACCGCGACGAATCCCGGCCCGACATCGCCCCGCTCGACGACCTGCCCGAGCACTTCGACGCGAAGCGGCGCGTCGACGACACGCTGTTCGTGGCGTTTCGCACGCGCGACGCGCGCTGGGCCGGCTTCCGGCTCGGCCGCGACAGCTTCCGCCTGCCGCTGGAGCGGCTGTGCGGCTTCGCGCTGAACGTCGGGATCCCGGCCAAGGGACCGGGCGGCTACGAGATCGAGACGATCTTCGATCGCCCGCGCCGCGATACCGAGGCCGACGCGGAATGGCAATGGCACGGCAGCACCTTCCAGCCCTCGCTGCCCTATGCCGACCGCCACTCCTTCGCCTTGCTGCATGCGCTGAGCACCGCCGCGCAATTGTTCGACGTGCGGCTCGCCAGCTCGACCTTCTCGGACTGCTGAACAAGCGGCGCGCCCTGGCCTCGCATGCATGAACATCGGCGCCGCGAACCGCTTCCGGTGAAACGCCCCGAGCGCGTCGCGACGCGCTCGAAATCCGCCCCCAATTCCCCGCCCAAGGCACCCGCCAGCGGCCCTCGCCGAGGTCAAGCCGCCCGCGAAACCACGGGGTTGCATCCGCGTCACAGTCCGGTATTTTCCGCAGCACGCGCCGCCTGATTCAGGTCTACACTGCTTGCAATGCGGCGCGAGGGTCGGACGATTTGCGCCGCCGGGGAGATGCCATGAATCGGCCCGTCATTCGGATCCCGCTGCGCGCCACCAGCCCCGTGCCGGTCTGGAAGCGCGTGAAATGGTTGCTCATCGCGGCCGTGCTGATCGCACTGGTCGTGGTGGTCAGGCTTTGCCAGATCGAATTCGCGACCTCGCGATGGCAGGCCCGCTATCTCTCCAGCCTGGCCAGCGACGTCGGCTACACGGTCGGCGACGGCCCCAGCGACAGCATCCGCTATCCGCTCGACGGGCCCTACGACACCCGCCTCGGTTATTCCCAGCTACCCGCCTTCGAGCAGCGCCTCGCCGCGCGCGGCTATAGCATCGCGGCGCAGGCACGCGGCTCCGAGCGCCTGCTCTCGCTGGCCGACGAAGGCCTGTTCCTGCCATACGACGAGAAGGACCAGGCCGGCCTCACGCTGCGCGACGCGAGCGGCGCGCCGATCTACGACGCCACCTTCCCGCATCGCGTCTACACCGATTTCGATGCGATCCCGCCGCTGGTGGTGCGCTCGCTATTGTTCATCGAGGATCGCTACCTGCTCGACCCCGACGCGCCGAACCGCAACCCGGCGATCGACTGGCGCCGCTTCGGCCGCGCGCTGTCCGACCAGGCGCTGCGCTTCGTGAACCGCCATCAGTCGACGCCGGGCGGCAGCACGCTCGCCACCCAGATCGAGAAGTTCCGCCACTCGCCCGACGGACGCACCGCCACGCCGCCCGAGAAGCTCCGGCAGATCGCCTCGGCCTCGATCCGCGCCTACCTGGACGGCCCGCAGACCATGCCGGCGCGCCGCCAGATCGTGGTGCGCTACCTGAACTCGGTGCCGCTCGCGGCGCGCGCCCACGTGGGCGAGGTGACCGGGCTCGGCGACGGCCTGGCCGCCTGGTACGGCCGCGACTTCCGCGAGGTGAACCGCATCCTGTCCGCGCCGCCGAGCGACGCGAACCGCGACGAGCAGGCACTGGCCTATCGCGAGGTGCTGTCGCTGCTGATCGCGCAGCGCGCGCCTTCCTTCTTCCTCAACCGCGGCTACGCCGACCTGCAGAAGCTGACCGACAGCTACCTGCGCCTGCTCGCCTCCGAAGGCGCGATCTCGCCGGCGCTGCGCGACGCGGCGCTGGCCGCCCAAATCGAGCGCCACGCCGCGCCCACGCCGCCGGCCGAGGCCTCCTACGTGACGCGCAAGGCGGTGACCTCGACGCGCTCGCGACTGCTCGGCGCGCTCGGGCTGTCGAGCGTCTACCAGCTCGACCGGCTCGACCTCGACGCCACCGTCACGCTCGACAACGCCGTGCAGCAGGCCGTGGCCGACAAGCTGGCGGCCGTCACCACCCGCGACGGCGCCCGCGAGGCGGGCCTGGTCGGCTTCCAGATGCTGCGCCCCGGCGACGACCCCTCGAAGATCTCCTACAGCTTCACGCTCTACGAACGCCAGGGCGGCGCGAACCTGCTGCGGGTGCAGACCGACAGCGTCGACCAGCCCTTCGACGTCAATCGCGGCGCGCGCCTGAACCTCGGCTCGACCGCCAAGATGCGCACCGTGGTGACCTACCTGCAGATCGTCTCGCGCCTGCACCACGACTACGCGGGCATGTCGAACGAGGAACTCAAGCGCGTGCAGCCGGATCCGCAGGACGCGCTCACGCGCTGGGCGCTCGACTACCTGGCGAACACGCGCGAGCGCTCGCTCACGGCGATGCTCGACGCCGCGCTCGATCGCAAGTATTCGGCCTCGGCCGGCGAGACCTTCTACACCGGCGGCGGCGCGCAGACCTTCACCAATTTCGACAAGAGCGAGAATGGCCAGATCCTGACCATCCGCCTGGCCTTCCGCAATTCGGTGAACCTGGTGTTCGTGCGGATGATGCGCGACATCGTGCGTTACGAGATGATCCAGACCTCGGGCCTGTCCTCGCAGTGGCTCGGCGATCCGGCCTTGCGCGCGCAGTACCTCGGGCAGTTCGTCGACCAGGAGAGCCGCGTCTACGTGAAGCGCTTCTACACGAAGTACGCGGGCAAGCCGGCCGACGACGCGCTCGCGCTGATGCTCAAGACCGTGCGCAAGACGCCGCCCAAGGTGGCCACCGTGCTGCGCAGCGTGGCGCCCGAGGCGCCGCGGCCGTGGTTCGACGCGAACATGCGCGGCGCGCTGAAGAACACACCGGCCGCGGGCCTCACCGACGAGGATCTCGGCAAGCTCTACGCGAAGTACGGCGCCGATCGCTTCAACCTCAACGATCGCGCCTATATCGCCAGCGTCCACCCGCTCGCGCTCTGGACCCTCGCCTACCTGCGCGAGCATCCCGACGCGACGCTCGACACCGTGCAGAACGCCAGCCACGACGTGCGCATCGCCTCCTACTCGTGGCTCTACAAGACCAAGTACCACGCCACCCAGGATCGCCGCATCCGCCGCATGGTCGAGCTGCGCGCCTACCAGGAGATCGGCCGGTCATGGCAGGCGCTCGGTTATCCGTTCGCGGCGCTCACGCCTTCCTACGCGGCCGCGATCGGCGCCTCGGGCGACCAGCCCGATTCGCTGGCGCGGCTGATCGGCCTGATCGGCAACGGCGGCGCGCAGATGCCGACCGAAAGCGTCGCGCGGCTCGACTTCGCCAAGGACACGCCCTATGAAACGCGCTTCGTGCACGCGGGCACGCCGCCGCATCAACTGATCTCGCCCGAGATCGCGGCGGCGGTGCAGCCGATGCTGCGCGACGTGGTGGCCAACGGCACCGGCAAGCGGCTCGCGCAGGGCCTGAGCTTCTCGGACGGCAAGACGCTGGAGGTCTATGGCAAGACCGGCACCGGCGACCAGCGCTTCAACGTCTACGCGCCGGGCGCGCGGCTGATCGAGTCGCGCAAGGTCAATCGCAGCGCGACCTTCGTGTTCGGGATCGGCGACCGCTTCTTCGGGGTCCTCACCGCCAACGCGCACGAGCCTTACGCCGCGCGCTACGAATACACCAGCGCGCTGGCCGTGCAACTGCTGAAGTCGCTCACGCCGGCCCTGCAGCCGCTGGTCGACGCGCCGCCGCGACCGATCGATGCCACCACCAAGGCCGACAAGGGCGCGCGTGCGGCGCAGCTCAGCGGCAACGGCGCTGGCAACGCCGGCAAGGCGGCACCGGCCATGGCCGCCGCCAAGGCAGCCGCGCAAGGCTGATCGCGCCGAACGAAGAACGGGGCGCCGGTCGTGATGCGACCGGCGCCCCGCTTCATTTCCCGCCTGTCTTCCGGCCGGCCTCGCCTCAGCCGCGGCGCGGCTTGCTCAGCACGATGGTCTCGAACAGCGAGTAGTCGCTGGTCGGTGCGCTGTCGGCGCCGGCCGCGTGGTAGTAGTTCACCGTGATGCTGGTATGGCCGCCCGCCTCGCCCGGCTCGTAGTCAAACACGGCGATCCCGTAGCCGTTGCCGGCATCGCGCCGCGCCGACCAGATCGCGTCCTCGCGCGCATCGGCGCCTGGCCGCGCGAAGGTGCCGGCGGTGGCGCCGGGCACCGGCCGGTTCGACTTGGTGAACACCATCGCCTGCGGCTGGCCGGTGGCCGGATCGTCGCCGTAGCTGTCGGTCGGCGCGCTGGTGCCGCCGCCGCCGAGGATCAGGTGGATGGTGCCGTGGCGCGTGTCGAAGGTGCGATCCTCGGGATCGACCGTGACCACCGGTTGCGGCTGCATGGTGTCGACCACCGAGCCGGTGGCCGCGTCGACGCCGGCGTGATGGCGGCAGCCGCGCACCGGGAAGCTGCGCTCGTAGTCGTGGTCGTGGCCGCACAGCACCAGGTCGACGCCGTAGCGGTCGAACAGCGGCAGCCAGGCCTCGCGGATGCCCTTGTCCGAGCCGTTGCCCGACTTCGACGAACTCAGCGCGTCCTGGTGCATCTGCACCACGATCCAGTCGATGCCGGGTTCGTGCGAGGCGCGGCGCAGGGTGTCCTCCAGCCAGCGCGTCTGCGTGCCGCCGCTGTAGCCACGCACGTAGAACGAGGTGCCCGGCTCGATCGGCGCATTGCCGGTGCTGGCGGCCGGCACGAGCGGCGCGGGGCCGGCCACGAAGGCGGCCGCGTCCTGGTAGACCACGTCGTCGGCGTCGAGCGAGATGAACAGCACCGCGCCGACGCGGAAGCTGTACCAGCGGCCCGCGAAACGCGTGCCGTTGTCGGGCAGCACGTAGCGCGCGAGATAGGAATCGAGCCCTTGCGGGCCGTTGTGGAATTCGATCTCGTGATTGCCCGGGCAGGGCATCCAGGGGCGGTTCGCGGCCGAGCTCTGGTTGTTGTTGCCGAAGTCGCGCCAGACGTCGGGCTGGTGCGTCGGGTTCAGGTTCGCGTAGCAGAGGTCGCCGTTGAGCAGGTGGAACAGCGGCTGGAAGCGCTCGACGGCCTGCACCGCGTAGCGGCTTTGCGGAGAGGACAGCACCCAGCCCGTGTTCGGCGTGGCCAGGTCGCCGTAGCTGGTCCAGCGGAACGGCGCGCGCCCGCGCGGCGCGGTCTGGAAGCCGGCCGAGAACGGCTGCGAGGCATTCGCGTCGTTGTCGGCCGTCACCTCGTAGCGGAAGCTCGCGCCGGGGCGCAGCCCGTGCAGGCGCGCGTGATAGGTGAACACCACCGCGCCGTTCAGGCCGTCGGTATAGGTGCGCTGCACCGCATGCACCGTGAACGGCCGGCCGTAGTCGCTCGACACGCGCACGCGCGGATTGGCGGCCGGCGCCAGCGACGCCCACGAGACTGTCACCTCGGAGCAGGGATCGTCGCCCCAGGTCAGGTGGATCTGCTCGGGCGTGCCGTCGGGCACGGCCGCGGCCGCGCGCGTGCCGGCCAGACCGCTGGCGGTGGCCAGGCCCGACACGCCGGCCAGCTTCAGGAAGCCGCGGCGCGTGACGGGCGCGTATTCGTACGAGTCCGCGTGATGGTCCGCGGAGGACGTCTCGGGAAGATTCGGGTTCGACATCGGGTTCGCTCCGATTTTTCGTTCTGCTGACGCGCGGCGCCGATCGGGCGCCGCATCGTGATGGAAACACGGGGACAGGCGGCGAGGGCCCTCACCTTCGCCGATTTCGCCAATTTCGCCGCCTCGGACCACGACGATAGACCGGCGATCGTGACGTGCCGATGTCATCGACCGACGGCCTGTTCGCGCGGACCCGGCGGCGCGCTCGACGGTAAGGATGTCGTAATGAACGAGGTCGCGCAACACGGGCGGCCGACGCTTGCGCCGGGCGCCCGCGCGCGGATTCAGTGCGAGGAGTGCTTGGCGCCGCGCGAGGCGCGCGGCGCGGCGGGTTTGGCAGCGGCGGCCTTGGGCACCGGGGATTTCGCGGCGGCAGGCTTGGCGGTGGCGGACTTGGCGGCAGGTTTGGCGGCGACTTTCGGCGCGGCGCTCTTGCGGCGCGCGGCAGGCGCTTCGCCCAGCGGGGAGGCAAGCGCGCGACGCGGCGCGCCGGCCCGCGCCTGGCCCTCGACATGCCACTGGCGCAGCAGCGCGCGCGTCTGCTCGGCCACCACCGAGCGCAGCAGATCGCCGTTCTCGCCTTCGTAGGATTCCCAGCCCAGCATCGCCAGCGCCGAGCGCTGCGCCATGTGGAACACCGACAACTGACCGAGCAGGCTGAAGGCGCGGATCTTGGTGGCGTTGCTGTCGGCCGGCTGGTTCGCGATGCGGCTCACCAGCGCGGTGCAGACGTCGTGCAGCGGCCGCCGGATCCGCTGCATCAGGATCTCGGTGGCGATCGCCGGCTCCAGGCCCGCCTGCTCGCGCGCGAAGAACATGCGCTGGTGCGCGTTCTTGGGCGTGACGAACATCTTGGCCGAGATCGCATGCATGATGCCGAGGAAGGACTCGATCAGGGTCTCGACGTCGGCCTCGCGCGCCAGCATCGCGCGCGCATGGTCGAGCGCCGGCCCGAAGGCCGCGCAGCCGAGCTCGGCGATGGTGTCCGCGCAGGCGCGGAACACCCCTTCCTTGTTCTCGAAGTAGTACTGCAGCGCCGGCGCGTTCACTCCCGCGTGCGCGGCGATGTCCCGCGTCGACGCGCCGGCGAAGCCGCGCTCGCCGAACAATTCGATCGCGGCCTCGATGATCCGCTGCCGCGTCTCGTCGCCCCGCGCATATCCGCTTGCCGACGTGCGACGCAATTTCTTCGCTTCCGTCATAGACCCCTCACTTTCATCCGACCGATATTCTACTTGACACAAATTTTCCAACTGGAATAATTCTTCCGCTCGGAATAATTTGGATCCCGGAATGTCGTCGACCACTCAAGAACCGCCGAAAGGCAATCGTCAGGAAACCTTGGAATCCGCGCCGAAGCGGCCTTCGCGCCGGCGCAACATCCTGATCCTCATCGCGATCGTCGCGGCGATCGCCGGCCTGGTCTGGCTGGTCCATTGGTGGACCGTCGGCCGCTTCATCGAATCGACCAACGATGCCTACCTGCAGGCCGACAGCATGACGGCCGCGCCGAAGGTGTCGGGCTACGTGACCGACGTCTACGTGCGCGACAACCAGAGCGTCAAGGCCGGCGACCCGCTGGTGAAGCTCGACGTCCGCCAGTATCAGGTTTCCCTGCAGAACTCGCAGGCAAGCGTCGATGCGCGGCGCGCCGACATCGCGCGCACCCAGGCCGACATCGCCCAGCAGCACGCCAATCTCGAACAGGCGCAGGCGCAGGCCCAGGTGTCGAGCATCAACCTGAAGCACGCCAGCGAGGAATACGCGCGCTACGCGCCGCTGGCGGCCACCGGCGCCGAAACGCACGAGCGCATCGCCGACCTGAAGAACACGCGCGACCAGGCGCAGGCCACGCTGGCGGCGAACAACGCCTCGATCGCGGCGGCCCGCGCCCAGATCAATTCCAGCACCGCCCAGCTGCAGCAGGCCCAGGCCCAGCTCGAGGCGGCCCAGGCCAGCGCCGCGCAATCGCAGCTCGACCTCGACAACACGGTGGTGCGCAGCACGCTGGACGGCCGCGTGGGCGATCGCACGGTGCGCGTCGGCCAGTACGTGCAGCCCGGCACGCGCCTCTTGACGGTGGTGCCGGTGCAGGACATCTACCTGGTCGCCAACTTCAAGGAAACCCAGGTGGGCCGCATGCGGGTGGGCCAGCCGGTCACGCTGCACGTGGACGCGCTGCCCGATCGCGCGCTGCACGGCAAGGTCGACAGCTTCTCGCCGGGCACCGGCTCGCAGTTCGCGCTGCTGCCGCCCGACAACGCCACCGGCAACTTCACCAAGATCGTGCAGCGCGTGCCGGTGCGCATCCACGTCGACACCGACGACGAGACCCGCCGCGTGCTGCTGCCGGGCCTGTCGGTGGACGTCGACATCGATACCCGCGACGACGGGCAGCATCATGGCTGAGGCCGCCACGCCCGCCGCCGCGCCGCATCCCGAGCGCGCCAGCGCGACCGACTGGATCGCGGTGGCCGCCGGCTCGCTGGGCGCGCTGATGGCCACGCTCGACATCTCGATCACCAACTCGGCGCTGCCGCAGATCCAGGGCGAGATCGGCGCGACCGGCACCGAGGGCACCTGGATCTCCACCGGCTACCTGATGTCGGAGATCGTGATGATCCCGCTGGCCGCGTGGCTCACGCGCGTGTTCGGGCTGCGCAACTTCCTGCTGGTCTCGGCGGCGCTGTTCATCGCCTTCTCGATGATGTGCGGCTGGTCGAGCACGCTGGCGCTGATGATCGCCGGCCGGATCGGCCAGGGCTTCACCGGCGGCGCGATGATCCCCACCGCGCAGACCATCATCCGCACCCGGCTGCCGGTCTCGCAGTTGCCGGTGGGCATGACCCTGTTCGGCCTCATCGTGCTG
This sequence comes from Burkholderia sp. Ax-1720, assembly GCF_011753035.1. Lineage (NCBI taxonomy): Bacteria > Pseudomonadati > Pseudomonadota > Betaproteobacteria > Burkholderiales > Burkholderiaceae > Burkholderia > Burkholderia sp. Ax-1720. Next base: position 8,894 of record NZ_VWWK01000140.1, read on the forward strand.
CTCGGGCCGCTGTTCGGCCCGGTGCTGGGCGGCTGGCTGGCCGAGAACGTGAGCTGGAGCTGGTGCTTCTTCATCAACCTGCCGGTCTGCCTGATCCTGATCGCGCTGCTGGTGCTCGGCCTGCCTTCCGACAAGCCGCAGTGGCCGCAGTTCTTCAGCGCCGACTGGGTCGGCATCGCGGGCCTGTCGATCGGGCTCTCGTCGCTGACGGTGGTGCTCGAGGAAGGCCAGCGCGAGCGCTGGTTCGAATCGTCGATGATCACCACGCTGAGCTGGATCACCTTCGCCGGCTTCGTGCTGATCGCGATCTCGCAGTTCACCGCCAAGCGGCCGATGCTGCGGCTCTCGCTGATGCGCAACCCGCGCTACGCCAGCGTGATCGTGATCGTCGCGGCGGTGGGCGCGGGCCTGTACGGCGTGTCCTACCTGCTGCCGCAGTTCCTCGCCATCGTCTCGGGCTACAACGCCGAGCAGGCCGGCGAGATCATGCTGCTCTCGGGCCTGCCCGCCTTCCTGATGATGCCGATCCTGCCGAAGCTGCTCGGCAAGGTGGACTACCGGATCCTGGTGATCTCGGGGCTGATGCTGTTCTTCCTGAGCTGCATGCTCGACATCTCGCTGACCGCGCAGAGCGTCGGCCACGATTTCGTCTGGTCGCAGCTGATCCGCGGCGTGGCGCAGATGCTGGCGATGATGCCGCTCAACCAGGCCTCGATGGCGGCCGTCTCGCGCGAGGAATCGGGCGACGCGGCGGGCCTCTACAACATGGCCCGCAACCTGGGCGGCTCGATCGGCCTGGCCATCATCGGCACCATCATCGACCGGCGCACCACCTATCACACCGCCACCATCCGGGAGTCGGTCACCGCCAATTCGCTGATCGGCCAGGACCGCATCTCGCAGTACGCGGCCAACTGGTTCTCGCACACCGGCGACCTGGCCTACTCGCAGATGCGCGCGCTCGGCCAGCTCGCCCAGCAGATCAACGTGCAGGCCACCGTGATGACCTATTCCGAAACCTTCTACCTGCTCGGACTGGCGCTGATCGCCTGCGTGCCGCTGGCCCTGTTGCTGCGCACGCCGCCGCGCAACGCGCCGCCGCCGTCCTCGTCCGGCCACTGACACGATGAAGTCCTCGATGATGCCCTCCATGAAGTCCCCGAGCCTGGCTCCCCGTCACGCGCTGACGCTGGTCGCCGCCGCGCTCGTGCTCGCCGGCTGCACGGTCGGCCCGAACTACAAGGGCGCGCCGGCAGCACCGAGCGCGGCCACCTTCGTGCGCGCCCCGCAGACCGGCGTGGCCGTCGCGACGCCCGGGCCCGCCGCCTGGTGGCAGAGCCTGAACGATCCCCAGCTCGACGAACTGATCGCCGCGGCGCTGGCCCACAACCCCGACCTGCACGCGGCCCAGGCGCGGCTGCGCGAAGCCCGCGCGCAACTGAGCCAGCAGCGCGCCAATGCCTTGCCGAAGACCTCGGCGGACCTGGCCGCGATCCGCACCCGCGCGCCCGACATGAACGCGCTGTCGGCGCTGACCGGCGCGAACAACGCGAACGCCGGCAACAGCCAGGCCGGCACCGGCCCGATCCAGCTCTACACGGCCAGCTTCGACGCCACCTGGGAGATCGACCTGTTCGGCGGCACGCGCCGCGCGATCGAGGCGGCCTCGGCGCAGGCCGAGGCGGTCGACGCGGACCTGGCCGACACGCAGGTCTCGATCGCGGCCGAGGTCGCCAATGCCTACGTGGACCTGCGCGACCAGCAGCAGCGCCTGGCACTCTCGCAGCGCACCGCCGAGATCCAGCAGCAGCAGCTCGACCTGACCCGGCAGCGACGCGGACGCGGCGTGGCCGCCGATGCGGACATCGAGCGGCTGACCACCCAGGTGGAAAACACGCGCGCCTCGCTGATCCCGCTCGATGCCCAGGTGACCGAATCGCTGGACCGCCTCGCGACCCTCACCGGGCGCGCGCCGGGCGCGCTCGATGCGCAGCTCTCGGGCGCCAACCCGGCGCTGCCGAGCCTGCCCGCATCGGTGCCGATCGGAGACCCGGCCGCCCTGCTCAAGCAACGCCCCGACGTGCGCGCGGCCGAGCGGCGCCTGGCCTCGAGCAATGCGCAGATCGGCGAGCACATCGCCGACTACTTCCCCAAGGTCACCCTGCTCGGCGATCTGGGCTTCAGCGCCAGCGACCCGGGCCACCTGTTCCGCAAGCAGAACTGGACCTGGGTGGGCGCGCCCTACCTGCAATGGAACCTGTTCGACTTCGGCCGCACGCGCGGCGCCGTGCGCGCCGCCGAAGCCTCGCGCGACGAGGCCGAGGCCAACTACACCAAGGCCGTGCTGGGCGCGCTGCAGGACGCCAATACCGCCCTGTCGCGCTACGGTCACCAGCGCGATCACGTGGTCGCGCTCGACAAGGTGCAGACCTCGGCGGTGCATTCGGCGACGCTGATGGACCAGCGTTATCGCGCCGGCGTGTCCTCGCTGATCGACCTGCTCGACACGCAGCGCGACGCGCTGTCGGCGCAGCAGAACGTGATCGCGGGACAGGCCGAGCTGATCAAGGACTATGTGTCCCTGCAGAAGAGCCTCGGCCTCGGCTGGCAGAGCGGGCAGGCCGACGCGGCGGCGACTTCGGCCCCGGGCGCGGCCATCGCCCCGACGGCTTCCGTCGAGACGAAGCCGGCAGGCTGACGCCTCGCGCACCGCAAACGCAACGGGCCGGCGCTTCATGCGCCGGCCCGTTTTTTCATGTCCGTGGTTTTCGCTCGCCGCATCGCACGGCGGGCGCCCTGTGGTGTCCTAGCGCTCGATGCGCGCGCGCGTGGTGCCGAGCAGCGCCGCCATCGCCGCGCGCGCGGCGTTCGCGTCGCGCGCGCGGATCGCCTCGAACACGCGCGTGTGCTCGGCCAGCGAGGCATTGAAGATCTCGGCGCGCTTCGCGTTGAGCCTCAGCTGCGCCTCCAGCGTGCGCTCGATCAGCGCGCCCAGCGGCATCAGCAACTCGTTGCCGCCGGCGGCCAGCACCTCTAGGTGGAAGCGCAGGTCCGCCCTCACCCACTCGTCGACATGGCGCGCCGCGCGCATCGCCTCGTGCGCGGCCTCGATCGCGGCGAACGCGGCCGGCGTCTGCGCGCGCGCGGCCAGCCCCGCCGCGTACGGCTCGACCATCTCGCGCATCTCCTGCAGCTTCATCGCGAAGGCCAGCGGCGGCGCGACCTGCGAATACCAGTCGAGCAGCTCGGCGTCGAGCAGGTTCCAGGCATCGCGCGGCCGCACCCGCGTGCCGACCTTGGGCCGCGACTCGATCAGCCCCTTCGAGGTCAGCGTGCGCAGCGCCTCGCGCAGCACGGTGCGGCTCACGCCGAAGGAGAGCATCAGCTCGGCCTCGCGCGGCAGGATCGTGTCCGGCGTGTAGTCGCCGCGCAGGATCGCCGTGGCGAGCCGGTACGCGGTTTGTCCATGCAGATCGCGTTGAATCACGTTTCTCCCTGTGGGCCGGCGCCGCCCGCGGGCGGCCGACCACTATGTGCACAATAAGTGCTATTAATACTACTTTTTCGCGGAATCGTGTAGGATCGTCGCCATCGACTTTCCGGCGGGGCCTCGATGCGTCCCCCGTTCGCCCAACCCAAGGAGACAGACCCATGAAGATCACCCGCCTCGAAACCTTCGTCGTGCCGCCGCGCTGGCTGTTCCTGAAGATCGAGACCGACGAGGGCATCGTCGGCTGGGGCGAGCCGATCGTCGAGGGCCGCGCGCATACCGTGGAAGCCGCCGTGCAGGAGCTGGCCGACTACCTGGTGGGCAAGGACCCGCTGCTGATCGAGGATCACTGGCAGGTGATGTACCGCGCCGGATTCTATCGCGGCGGCCCGATCACGATGAGCGCGATCGCCGGCGTCGACCAGGCGCTGTGGGACATCAAGGGCAAGTTCCATGGCGCGCCGGTCCATGCGCTGTTGGGCGGCCAGGTGCGCGAGCGCATCAAGGTCTACTCGTGGATCGGCGGCGACCGCCCCAGCGACGTGGCCAACAACGCGCGCGCGGTGGTCGAGCGCGGCTTCAAGGCGGTCAAGATGAACGGCTCGGAGGAGCTGCAGATCGTCGATACCTACGACAAGGTCGAGAAGGTGATCGCCAACGTGGCGGCGGTGCGCGAGGCGGTGGGCCCGCACGTGGGGATCGGCGTGGACTTCCACGGCCGCGTCCACAAGCCGATGGCCAAGGTGCTGGCCAAGGAGCTCGATCCCTATCGCCTGATGTTCATCGAGGAGCCGGTGCTCTCGGAGAATGCCGAGGCGCTGCGCGACATCGTCAACCAGACCGACACGCCGATCGCGCTGGGCGAGCGGCTCTACTCGCGCTGGGACTTCAAGCACGTGATCGCGGGCGGCTACGTCGACATCATCCAGCCCGACGCCTCGCACGCGGGCGGCATCACCGAGTGCCGCAAGATCGCCTCGCTGGCCGAGGCCTACGACGTGGCGCTGGCGCTGCACTGCCCGCTCGGGCCGATCGCGCTGGCCGCCTGCCTGCAGCTCGACGCGGTCAGCTACAACGCCTTCATCCAGGAACAGAGCCTGGGCATCCACTACAACCAGGGCAACGACCTGCTCGACTACATCCGCAATCCGGAAGTGTTCCGCTACGAGGATGGTTTCGTCGGCATTCCGCAAGGCCCGGGCCTGGGCATCGAGGTCAACGAGGAGAAGGTGCGCGAGATGGCCAAGCTCGGCCATCGCTGGCGCAATCCGGTGTGGCGCCACGCCGACGGCAGCGTCGCCGAGTGGTGATCGCGCGCGGCGCGCGCGAGCCGCGCCGTGGAAGATGATGCGGTGCAAGGCGGGGGCGTCCTGAGCGGGGCGCCCCCGCTTCGCGTTCGGGGTTCGGCTCAGGGCCCGGCAGCGAGGCCGCGCGCGCAGGCCAGGCAGCGGCGCGCGGCGCAGGCCCCCGTCATTGCGCGAGCGAGGCGAAGCCGGGCACGCTGGCTGCGAGCACGGCCGCCGCGACGAACACGCCGATCATCGCGACCGCCTCCAGGTACAGCACGTTGACGAAGGTCCGTGCGTCCTCGGTGGCCGCGGTGCGCCGCAGCCGCGGCAGGGCCGAGAAGCGGTTCAGGCCGCCCAGCAGCAGCGCCAGCGCGACCAGCACCAGCTTGAGCAGCAGCACGCGGCCCCAGGTGCTGGCGTCGAGCACGGCGAGGTCGCCGCCGGTGCCGCGGATCGCGTTGTAGACGCCGGTGGCGATCACCACCAGCACCGCCGCCATCGACACGCGCGAGACGCGCTGCGCGACGCGGATCAGCACGCCGCGCGCGATCGAGGCACCCAGCGCCGGCAGCACCGCCATGCCGCCCGCCAGCACGATGCCGCCCCACACGGCGGTCGACAGCAGGTGCAGCAACTGCACGCCGACCGCCGGCGACCAGGGGCCCGCGTCGGCCGCGTGGCCGATCGAGGCATTGCCTGCCTCCACCACCAGGATCGCGAGCCAGAACAGCAGCGTGCCGGCCACGCCGCCGGGCCGCAGCAAGGCCAGCACCAGCAAGGCCAGCGCGCCGCCGAACAGCAGGCTCCAGGCATGGCCGACATGGGTGTCGCCCAGCACCGCCGGCAGCGCGCCGAAGGCCTCGCCCAGGCCCGTGCCGCCCATGGTGGCGGCCTCGTAGACGATCCAGCCGAGCTCGGCCAGCACGAACACCAGGGCCGCCATCGCCAGCGAGCGCTGCGCGCGCCGCCAGGCGCCATGCGCGGGAGACACGGTGGCGCGCGCGCCCTCGGCGGCCAGCCAGGCACCGAACAGCAGCGAGCCCAGCGCGACGGCGAAGGCGATCTGCGCGAGCGCGGCCATCGCGACCTGGCCGCTCCAGAGGCTGTCGAATTTCATCATCGCGCACCGCCTTGCGCCGACGCGCGGCGGCACGACGGCAAGGCCGCGCAGGAGGGAATCGGGGAAAACGCGTAACGGCAATCGTCTGAGGCGGGAGAGGTCGGCAACATCGTGGCGGGGATCAGTATTTCGGAGTGGCAACGAATCGGCGGCGCGGCCCGGGGCAGGCCGACCACGCGCGAGTGGCGAGTGTACGGCCTTCGATCGAGAACGCCCACACGGGTTCACCAAAAAGCGTAGGATTTCCGCATCCGCCTGTTGTTGCCGCATCGAATCGCGAGGCGCGAGCGGGTCTTGCGCAAATAGCCGTGGCCAGGCATCGATGCTAAACTTCGCAGCGCAGCCGACAGGAGAGGGCTGCCGAAACACGTGTAGTCAAAGCCCGAGCCGACACAGAGCCGGCCAGGTCCCCGACGAATAAAAAATTGGAGCCTCGCGTGTCTTCAATACGTGTATTCCGTCCCCTGCTCGCCGCGCTGTGCATCAGCGCCGCCTGCCTGCCGGTCGGCTCGCAAGCCCAGTCAGCTCCCGCCTCCGGCGCCGCCGCGGCGGCCCCGTTGAAGGCACCCGACACGATGGCCGAACGCGTGCGCGGCTGCACCGCCTGCCACGGCACCCACGGCCAGGGCACCGACAACGACTACTTCCCGCGCCTGGCCGGCAAGCCCGCCGAATATCTCTACAACCAGCTGATCAACTTCCGCGACGGGCGACGCAAGTACCCGCCGATGAACTACCTGCTCACCTACCTGAGCGACGATTACCTGCACGCGATCGCGGTGCACTTCTCCAACGAGCGTCCGCCCTATCCGCCGCCGGCCAAGCCGAGCGTGTCGGACGAGGTGATGGCGCGCGGCCAGGCACTGGCCACGCGCGGCGATGCGGCGCGCAAGATCCCGGCCTGCATCGCCTGCCACGGCGCGCAGCTCACGGGCATGCAACCTGCGATCCCGGGCCTGGTGGGCCTGCACAGCGACTACCTCAGCGCGCAGATCGGCGCCTGGCGCTCGGGCAACCGGCGCGCCAAGGCACCCGACTGCATGCACGAGATCGCCTCGCGGCTCACCGACGAGGACGTCACCGCCGTGACCGCCTGGCTCGCCGCGCAGGCGGCGCCGGCCAATCCGGTCCCGGCGGCGGCCGGCTCGCTGAAGCTGCCGCTCGCCTGCGGCAGCGAACCGCAATGACCTCCAGGAGACAGACGCCATGAAACGCCAGTCCCTGTATGCCTTCGGCGCCCTCGCGATCGCCGCCGCCGCGACGCTCGCGCCCGCCGTCTGGCCCGGCGCCGCCAAGTGGGCGGGCAGCCTGATCGACACCGCGCGCGCCGCCGCGCCGGCCGCCGACACGAGCCAGGCCGCGCTGATCAAGAAGGGCGAGTACCTGTCGCGGGTGGGCGACTGCGTGGCCTGCCACACGGTGCGCGGCGGCCAGCCCTTCGCCGGCGGCCTGCCGATGCCCACCCCGTTCGGCACCATGTACACGCCGAACATCACGCCCGACAACCAGTACGGCATCGGCAAGTGGAGCGCCGACGACTTCTATCGCGCGATGCACACGGGCCGCTCGAAGGACGGCAGCCTGCTCTACCCGGGCTTCCCCTTCACCAGCTACACCAAGGTCACGCGCGCCGATTCGGACGCGATCTACGCGTACCTGCGCTCGGTGCCGGCGGTCAACACGGCGAGCCGCCCGCACGAGCTGAAATTCCCGTTCAACAACCGCAACCTGCTGATCGGCTGGCGCACGCTGTTCTTCAAGGAGGGGGAATTCAAGCCGGACCCGACCAAGTCGGTGGAATGGAACCGCGGCGCCTACCTGGTCGAGGGCCTGGGCCACTGCAGCATGTGCCATACCTCGATCAACCTGATGGGCGCGCCGCGCAGTTCCTCGGCCTTCGCCGGCGGGCTGATCCCGCTGCAGAACTGGTACGCGCCCTCGCTGACCAACGACACCGAGTTCGGCCTGGGCGACTGGCACGTGCAGGAGCTGACCGACCTGCTGCAGGCCGGCGTGTCGATGCGCGGCGCGGTGTTCGGGCCGATGGCCGACGTGGTGCACAACAGCCTGCAGTACATGTCGGACGACGACGCGCGCTCGATGTCGGTCTACCTGAAGTCGATTCCGCAGAAGGGCAACGCGCCGACCAACCTGCAATACGAGCCCTCGCAGAAGTTCGGCGACCAGCTGCTGGAACAGGGCCGCAAGCTCTACGCGGACAACTGCGCGACCTGTCACGGTGCCTCCGGCCAGGGCAAGCCGCCCTCGTATCCGCCGCTCGCCGGAAACCATTCGATTATGATGGAGTCTGCAGTGAACCCGATCCGGATGGTGCTCAACGGCGGTTACCCGCCCAGCACGTTCCGGAATCCGCGTCCATACGGGATGCCGCCGTTCGCGCAAGCCCTGTCGAATCAAGAGGTTGCAGCCGTCGTGTCGTATATCCGATCGGCCTGGGGCAACAACGGTTCGCCGATCTCGCCGCAGCAGGTGAGCGATCTGCGTTCCGCACCGCTCGACTGACGAACGGTTCACATCACACGGGGCGTGGCTGCGGGCAACCGCGGCCACGCCCTATTTGTTTTTTGTATGAAGATGACGCCGCCCGACCGGTCGCGTATCGGCCAGTCGGGCGGCGTCATTTTTCGAACACCAAGAGAGTTTATGTCTTTTGCTTCCCTCGGCCTCGCCGAACCCCTCGTGCGGGCCGTCAACGAACTCGGCTATACCGAACCGACCCCGATCCAGACCCAGGCGATCCCCGCCGTGCTCGGCGGCGGCGACCTGCTCGCCGGCGCCCAGACCGGCACCGGCAAGACCGCCGGCTTCACCCTGCCGATCCTGCAGCGCCTCAATGCGAATACCGCCGCTCAGGCCGGCGGCAAGCGCGCCGTGCGCGCGCTGATCCTCACGCCGACGCGCGAACTGGCCGCCCAGGTCGAGGAGAGCGTGCGCGCCTACGGCAAGTACCTGAAGCTGCGCTCGACCGTGATGTTCGGCGGCGTGAGCATCAATCCGCAGATCGACGCGCTCAAGCGCGGCGTGGACATCGTGGTGGCAACGCCGGGCCGCCTGCTCGACCACATGCAGCAGAAGACCATCGACGTCTCGCAGCTCGACATCCTGGTGCTCGACGAAGCCGACCGCATGCTCGACATGGGCTTCATCCACGACATCAAGCGGGTGCTCGCGCGCCTGCCCGCCAAGCGCCAGAACCTGCTGTTCTCGGCCACCTTCTCCGACGAGATCAAGGCGCTGGCCGACAGCCTGCTCGACTCGCCGGCCCTGATCGAGGTGGCGCGCCGCAACACCACGGCCGAGACCATCGCGCAGAAGATCTACCCGGTCGACCGCGACCGCAAGCGCGAGCTGCTCACCCACCTGATCCGCGAGCACAACTGGTTCCAGGTGCTGGTGTTCACGCGCACCAAGCACGGCGCCAACCGCCTGGCCGAGCAGCTCGGCAAGGACGGCATCAGCGCGCTGGCGATCCACGGCAACAAGAGCCAGTCGGCCCGCACGCGCGCGCTGACCGAGTTCAAGGCCGGCACGCTGCAGGTGCTGGTGGCCACCGATATCGCCGCGCGCGGCATCGATATCGACCAGTTGCCGCACGTGGTCAACTACGAGCTGCCGAACGTGCCGGAAGACTACGTGCACCGCATCGGCCGAACCGGCCGCGCGGGCGCCAACGGCGAGGCGGTCTCGCTGGTCTGCGTCGACGAGAAGCAACTGCTGCGCGACATCGAGAAGCTGATCAAGCGCGAGATCCCGCAGGAAGTGATCGCCGGCTTCGAGCCCGATCCGAACGCCAAGCCGGAACCGATCCAGCGCCGTGGCCAGCAACAGCAGCGCGGCGGCGGC